>JBJKSL010000067.1:0-2783 GCA_046704145.1 Phycisphaerae bacterium | reverse complement strand
GCTCAAGATTGTCGCGCAGTTCGCGAACGCGAGTGTTCTCCTCATCAAGGTGCTCTGTCGCCAAGCGCAGAGCCTGGCCCGCCCCCACGATACCGGCGACGTTCTCTGTGCCGGCGCGGAGGTCGTTCTCCTGATGGCCGCCGACCATCTGCGGCTTGGCCCGCACACTACGGCTGATATAGAGAATGCCGACGCCCTTGGGACCGTGGAATTTGTGAGCGGCCATGGTCAGCAGCGACGCGCCGAGTCGGCCAACATCGATCGGCAGCTTGCCGGCGGTTTGCGTCGCATCGGTGTGCAGCGGCACGCCCTTGGCCGCGGCGATTTCCGCGAGTTGCTCGATGGGAAAGATCACGCCCGTCTCGTTATTGGCGTGCATGATGCTGGCCAAAACGGTGTCATCGCTGAGTGAGTCGGAGAACTCCGCGGGGTCGAGGTGGCCGCGGCTGTCGACACCGAGGTAGGTCACGCGATAGCCTTCGGCCTCCAGTTGGCGGGCCAGTTGCAACACGGAGTCATGCTCGACGCGAGTGGTCACGAAGTGGCGTTTGTGCGGTTGCGATGCCAGCACGCCGCGGATGGCCAATGCGTTGGCCTCGGTTCCGCTGCCGGTGAAGACTATATGTCGCGATCGGGCATCAATCGCAGCGGCAACCTGCTCGCGCGCGGTTTCGACCGCATGGCGAGCCTGCTGGCCAAAGTAGTGCACGCTCGACGGGTTGGCGTACTGCTCGCGCAGATAGGGCAGCATGAGCTCGAGCACCCGCGGGTCGAGCATGGTTGTCGCGTTGTTATCGAGATAAAGCATGAAAGAGCTGTCAGCTATCAGCCGTCAGCTATCAGCCAGAACAAAACCTATCGACCCTCTTCTTGCTGAGAGCTGATAGCTGAAAGCTGAGAGCTATTCCGGCATGTCCATCGACTTCTTCTCCAGTCGGCCGTTGTCGGCCAGTTGCAGCTTCTGGATCTTGATCTCCGCGTCGGCCAGCATCTCTCGGCAGCTCTGCACGAGCTTCATGCCCTTCTCGTACTGGTCGATGGCTTCCTGCAGACCGATCTTGCCTTCCTCGATGCCGCGGACGATCTCCTCCAGTTGCGAAAGCGACTGTTCGAATGTCGGTTCATTTTCGTTGCGTTGTGCCATTGTAGTCCCCTCACGGCCCCACGTCGGAGCCCGGCTGACGGCAATCGTCGATGATCTGCTCGGCACCGCCGGCCTTCAACTCAGCCACGATGCGTCCGACCAGATCCTCCACGCCCGTGAGTTCCGCATCGGCCTTGCACCGCACGTGCCGTGAACCGTCAGGCGTGGTGACGAGGGCCTCGCATTGCAGTCGACCATTTTCAACCGTCGCGAAGATGGCCACCGGCGCGCGACAACCGGCATCGAGTGCGGGGAGGATGGCCCGCTCGCAATTGACCGCGGCCGCTGTGTTGGCGTCGTGAATTCGCTTCAGATAGGCTGCGAGCTTCGCATCGTCGGCCCGACCTTCGATGGCCAGTGCCCCCTGCCCCGGCGCGGGCAGCATCTCGACCGGCTCGAACGGATGCGTCACGTGGCCATCGAGGCCGACCCGCTTCAGGCCGGACATGGCCAGGACGGCTCCGATGCAGTCGCCCCGCTGCACCTTGCGGATCCGCGTATCGACATTGCCGCGCAGCCCCACGAACTGGATGTCCGGCCGCCGCATGAGCAGTTGGGCCTGACGTCGAAAGCTCGTAGTGCCCACGACGCTGCCGGGCGGAATCTCCTCGAATCGCTTGCCGTCGGCCGACACCCATGCATCGCGAGGATCCTCACGCGCCGGATACGCCATCACGGCCAGCCCTTCTTTGAGTTCCGTCGGCAGATCCTTGGTCGAGTGCACGGCCAAGTCGATCGAACCGTCCAACAGAGCGGCTTCGAGCTCTTCAGTGAACAAGCCCTTGCCGCCGATCTCCGGCAGTGGCCGATCCTGTTGGCGGTCGCCGGTAGTGGTGATCAGCCGCGTCTCGACCTCCAGGCCGGGATTGGCCGCCATGAGGCTATCGATTGCCCACTGCGTCTGCGTTCGCGCCAGCAGCGAGCCTCGCGTGCCGACCACCAGTTTGTCTGCTGATTGTTTCAAAGTGCTATCCAACCCAGAGCTGCGCCCATAAAACCAAAGCGTTCATGTCAGGGCCTATTACATGGCCGCGATTACGGCATCGGTAAAGGCCTGCGTTGTGCCTGTACCGCCGATGTCCGGCGTCAGTACGGCAGGGTTGCCCGAAGCCAATACCCGATCATACGCATCGCGAATACGTGTGGCCGCTTCCGTCACACCAAGATGGTTAAGCATCATCACGCCGCTCATGATGCAGGCAAGCGGATTGGCGATGCCCTTACGTGCGATGCCGGGGGCCGAGCCGTGCACCGGCTCAAAAACTGCGCAGGTGTCGCCAAAATTCGCCCCAGGAGCCACGCCCAGCCCACCGACCAGGCCGGCGCTCAGATCGCTGACGATATCCCCGCTGAAGTTCTCCAGCAGCAACACGTCGAACTGCGTGGGGTCCTTGACCAGTTGCAGGCAGCCGTTGTCGACGATCATCTCCTGGTATTCGACGCGGTTCGCGTAACCGGCTTGCACTCGCCGTACGCATTCGAGGAACAGGCCGTCGGACTTCTTCATGATGTTGGCTTTATGGAAGAAGGTGACCTTCTTGCGACCGCGCGTAACCGCATACTCGAATGCGAAGCGGGCGATGCGGGTGCTGGCGGCGGCGGTCACAATCTTCAGGCTCTGGACGACGCCGGGGACGAT
>JBJKSL010000066.1:0-3531 GCA_046704145.1 Phycisphaerae bacterium | reverse complement strand
AACTGGCCGGCCTGGATGGACTCGTTTGCAAGGTTCGCGGCCAACTCCACGACGTCGGCCACCGTTCCACCTTGCGGCAGGGCCAGAGGCAAGGGCAGATCGTCCACTGCTCGCACTAACCCCGCGTACGCCGGATTGCGCTGTTCCCGACTCTGTAACTCGCCAGCGTACTCCATGAGCACCTCAAACGCCAGGAAGTCGCCAGGACAGGAGCGATACGCATTCAACAGGGTATCCATGCCCTCCGTGAAGCGATCGGCATCCCACTGTTGCATGGCAACGACGCGCATGCGTCGGGCCCGGTCGACAGCCCCGATGCGAGCGCGGACAGCCTCATACGGAGCGGAATGCCCATCCGGAATCAGGCTGCCAAGGGGTGAACTCTGCAACTCCAGCAGCTTCTCCGCAATCTGCACGTGCGGGCGGCTGTAAAGATCCCACGGGGCACTGAACTCCAGCAGCGCGTTGTCGTCCGTGTGAATCGGTGCATCCTCAATCCATCGCCGTAGCACCGCCCCACCGGTGACGTAATTGCCCAGCACCGAACCGACGTCCAGCAAGGCGATACGGTTGAGATCGTAGCGAACGGCGGGCTCCTCAAGACGTGCGGTGATGCTCTCCAACGATGGCTTCGCCTCGTGCTGCAGGCAGATCAAGCAGTAGTCGGGCAACCCCGCCTGCCAGACGGAGACGGTATCGAAGACATCGTTCAAGGTTCGCAGGATCATGCGGAAGTTGGCCTGCGAAGTGGAATAGCTCTGCAGCCAGGCGGCAAAAACACCATTCGGCGTGAGCCGCTGTCGACAGAGATCGAAGTATTCCCGCGTGAACAGGTTGGAGATGCCGGCCAGCCAGGGATTCGACGGCTCCGACACGATGAGGTCGTATTTCTCCTTGGTCAGCAACAGATGATTGCGACCGTCCGCGCGAATCAGGTGCACCCGCGGGTCGCTGTGCAAGATGTTGTAGGCAAGATCCGAAAACGACGGCCCGTCATCGAATTTCGCTTCTGCTGCTCCAACCACGCCCTCGCTGAGTTCAATGCAGTCGATCTGCTCATAGGATGAATACCGAGCGACGGCGGCAAGAGTCATGCCAGAGCCCAGCCCGATGATGCACGCCTTCCTTCCGCCCGTATCGAGCAGCGCCGGCAGGTGGCCGACCAGCAGCTGCGTACGTAGATCCTGCACACTGGAGGCGTCGGGCTTGCCGTTGACGCAAAGCGTGAGGCTGCCGCCCGACCCGCCGATGCGCTCGACAGAAACCGTGGTATCCACATCCTCGAAGAAGTACTTGACCTCGCGACTGGCGAGCTGGCGGTCGCCGCGATAGATGAACGGGCCGCTGGTAAGCTCCTCTCGCGGCCATTGCCCGCTAAGGACGCCAATCGCCAGCACGCCGATGACGCCCACTACGCCTGCGGCTGCATGGATCGGCACGACCCGCCCGGCAGGACCGGACTTGGTCAGCAACCAGGCGGCTCCAACCGCATTGAGCACGCCGGCCGCCACGATGGAGTTCTGTATGCCCAGCACGTCTCCGCGAATAAGCACGAAACCCGCCAGGAAGGAACCGATGATCGTGCCGAGCGTGTTGATCGCGTAGGCTTGGCCTACGGCTGCTCCAGCCTCTTTGCCAGCGGTGCCCACGATCCGTACGACCAGTGGAAAGATCGCCCCCATCAGGAAGGTCGGCATGAAGGTAACCGCGATAACCAGCGCGAATTCAAGAGTCAGCAGTCGGCCGTAGTCCTGGTGGTGTTGCAGGACCAACTCATGCACCACGCCGGGCAGCCGGCCGTGAATCGGCACGATGAAAATAGCCGCCAGTCCGATGCCCATCTCCATGGCAGCCAGCAGCAACACCGGCCGCGACCATCGATCCACCCAGCGCACGACCGCGAGGCTGCCCGCTCCGAGGCCGAGGATGAAAGCGGCCAAAATGCAGGTAAACGCGTACGTGCTGGATCCGAGCGACATCACCAACGCGCGCGTCCAGGCGATCTGGTAGACCATGGCAGCGAAGCCACTCAAGCCCGCCACGACCAGAACCGTCTGCCTGACATCCTTGGTCGCAGTAAAGCCTGTCACCGCCGGTTCAGCGGCCTTGCGTCGTTTTGGCTTCGCCGCAGGTGGTGGCTCGGGGACCGCCGGCACTGCAGGGGAGATAATCGTTCTGCGCAACAGGCCGATGGCGATCAGGCCGATGCCGACGTTGACAGCCGCCGTCGCCCACGTGGTGTGCATCAGGCCCAGCCGCGGAATCAACACGAACCCTGCCAGAAGCGTACCGATCATCGCCCCGCAGGTGTTGACCCCGTAGAGCAACCCGGTGGAACGTCCCAGCCCACCATCCGAACGCGACAGATATCGCACGAGCATGGGCAAGGTTGCTCCCATGCAGGTGGAGGGGAACAGCAACACGAGGCAACCCACACAAAATCGAACCGCGGTCAGCACGCCGGGCGAGTCGGCCACGTGCGGATAAAGGGCTCGATACAACGGATTGGCCACGCCGAGCAACACCGGCACCAGCAGCGCGTAAACGCCCACAGCGATCTCGAGCAGGCCGTAAGCCCGTCCCGGACGGCGAAAGCGATCGCCCAGCCGGCCGGACAGCCAACTACCAAGGGCCAGACCGGACATGAACGCCACCAGTACGGTAGTGATGGCGTAGGTCGTACCGCCCAGAAGAAAGACCAATTCTCGGGTCCAGACGACCTCGTAAACCAGGCCCGTACTTCCGGACAGAAGGAAAAGCAGGTACACAATCCAGTGAGCGGCGAACATGGGGCCGCATGATATCCGAACTGGTGCCGTGCAATCCACACGAGGCCGCATTTCCCGAAAAATGCCGCGCGCGACTAAGTCGCCGCCCTGACGCGAAACGGCGGCGCCCGTCCAGCCGACTTCGGCGCTACGGCGATCCTCTGGTGTAGGCGTTAAGCCTTTATTACAATTGGAGCTCCAACAACTGCGAGGTGAGAGAAATGACTCTTGGACCAAAAACACAACATGCTGGCGCCGAGGAAACCTGGCGCGTCTTCCGCATCATGGCCGAGTTCGTTGAAGGCTTTGACACCATGAGCCGTATCGGACCGGCCGTCGCGGTGTACGGCTCTGCCCGCACGTCGCCTGAGGCCGCGGAATACCAGCAGGCGCGGCAGATGGGAAAGGCTCTGGCGGCAAAAGGCTTCGCCGTGGTCACCGGAGGCGGTCCGGGCATCATGGAGGCGGCCAACCGCGGCGCCTACGAATCCGGCGGCACAAGCGTGGGGCTCAACATTGTTCTGCCCCAGGAGCAGCGGCCAAACCCGTACATCAACGTGGGCTTGGAGTTTGATTATTTCTTCGCCCGCAAGGTGATGTTCGTCAAGTACGCCAGCGCCCTCGTCTGTTTTCCGGGCGGCTACGGCACGCTCGATGAATTCTTCGAGACGCTCACCCTGATTCAGACGCAACGAACCCCGCCGTCACCAGTCATCCTCATCGGCAAGAGCTTCTGGAAGCCGCTGGTTGCGTGGATTAAGAC
>JBJKSL010000065.1:0-5548 GCA_046704145.1 Phycisphaerae bacterium | reverse complement strand
CTGATCCGGATTCCAGGGGCGGTAAGTCTTGCTCATCCTTGAGCCTCGGCGTGAAAAAGGTCCTTCCTCAGCTACCGCCGCATTCTATCATGGCTGTCAACATCGATTACTCGGACGGTCTCCTAGTGTGCGCGAGTCTTGCGCTACGAAGACGGCATCTCATCCGGGCGGGCATCCTTGTTGTACCTGGCGAATTCGTCGATCTGCTGGGCGAGGCCCATGAGTATCTGGGCTTCGGCACGGGAGAGTTCTGCGCGCGAGAGGATCGCACGGATGGGGAACATGAGGTGGTCGGGCTTCTCGGGACGCAGGTAGCCGATGGTCAGCAGGGCGTGCTGGAGCTTGTCCATGAGCCGTGTGATCAGGGCGAGGTCGGCGGGCTCGCTGTGCTTGCGGATGGTGGCGTCGGTGTGCCTTTCTGTGGCGATGGCGAGGAAGCACTCGTAGAGGCAGATGCCAACCGCGTGCGAGAGGTTGAGTGTCGGGTAGCTTGGGTTGGCGGGGATCACGACCACGGCATCGCAGGCCAGCAGATCCTCCCGCGACAGACCGTTGTCCTCGCTGCCGAAGAGCAGGGCCACTTTGCCGGTCATTGTCTTGGAGGCTACGGTCCGGCCCATTTCGCGTGGGGTGAGGTCTTCCTCCTGGTGCACCGGTCCGGGACGGCGGCTGGCACCGATGGCGTAGACGCATCCATCGAGTGCGTCGGCGAGTGTGCCGACCACACGGGCCGAGTGCAGCCGATGCTCGCCGTGCGTGCTGCGTTGCATGGCCTCGCGTGAGGTGGGGGGGACTTTGGGATCGACGAGGACCAGTTCGCCTGCGTCGAAGTTTTCCATGCAGCGCGCAACCGCACCGATGTTCCCGCCGATCTGGGGGCGTACGAGGACTACCCGAACGTGATTCATGCCGGTCTGTGACACGCGACGATTATACCGGCATCGCCAAAGAACAAGCAGGTAGAAGTAATCTCCTCCAGCTACCCCTAACACGCATTCGCGTCCTTTTGCGCGCGGCGGCGTGCCCATAAGTCTATTACGCACGGTTTTTGGGACGCCGCGGCGGGCACGACTTTCAAATGTAATCGGTATAACTGCTATCTTGAAAAAAAGATCCGGAAAAAACGAGCGACATTCAGGCGGCGCGGGCAAAAACCCTCCCAAGTGGTGGTGAATAGCGCCACTACCTGTACACAACCTGTGGGATATTGCGGTTGCGCAGGTGTTTTCACAGGATAGTGAAATACCCCAAAGTCTTATTTTGGAGGTGATTACACCCGTTGCCAATGTCCAATAATGTTGTACATTTCCTCCGTTCAGCGAGGGAAGCCCCGGATAGACGAATCAGGGAAGATGCTGAGCACATCTCTGCGGTCCATGGTTTGCGGACCATGGGCAACGAGCTGACATAGTTCGCCTCATGTCCCTGCCGGAAGGAGCCGGCAGCCCGGGCAGCGAGCCTGCGGCTAGCCTTGGCGAGAGCCCCGATGCGGGTACTCTCCGGCGCCAGCAAACCGTTAGCAGACATAGATGCAGCAGAACCGACGCGGGTGAAGGCCCGGGCACGGCCGCCCATAGTCTGCCCGCAGTCTCGGCACATCGTTCCGGTGCAGGCTCTCATCCCTTCTGGAGCCGTAGCCGGCACGGGGCAAAGAAGAAAGGAGAACGCGTATGAGAAGCACCAACCCTTCGTTGCACAGTCTTTGGCAGCAATATACTGCCACGCGCAGCAAGGAGGCACGCAACGAGCTGGTCGAGCACTACATACCGCTCGTGCGAGCTCAGGCGGCGAGGCTGACGCGAAAGTTCCCCGGCAGCATCCGCTATGACGAGATCTGTAGCGCGGGATACGAAGGGTTGATCGACGCGGTGGAAAACTACGATCCCAACCGCGAGGCCAGGTTCGAAACGTTTTGCGGCCGTCGCATCTACGGCGCGGTCATGGACTGGCTGCGAACACTGGACATGCAGTCGCGCATGGTCAGAGAGTTTGAGAAGCAGCGTCGCCGCGTACGCGAGCGACTGGCTAACGCCTTCAATCGTCAACCCTCGCATGAGGAGATCGCTGAAAGCATGGACATGCCGATGGAGCGTTACCGCGAGATGAATCGCCTTTCTGAAAGCGGCCAGCATGTGCAGCTTTCGGCACTGACCGCCGGCATGGAACAAAGCAACGGCGGCGAAGCCTGGCACCGCGTGTGGGACGTCCGCGATCCGCATCAGAATGATCCCTCGGCAGCGTTGGCCCGTGAGAGCCTGGCCGAGTTCATCACCCGTGGCCTCAGCCGCGATCAGCGTATGGTCATCCTCATGTACTACTACGAAGAACTGACCATGGCTGAGATTGGTGCCGTCCTGGGCCTTTCTGAATCGCGTGTGTGCCAGATCCACAAGGAGGTGCTGTCGCAACTGCGGCGGCTCCGGTCGGAGCAGCTGGCCCGCGAGGAATTGGCCGCCTGACAAAATAGAGGGATTTGCCACTACGGCGTGAGGCCCTGATTGTCCGATAAAAGGCATGAGCGAGGAAGCATCCACAAGCATATCGCCAGCCTGCAAATCTGCGGTCCGTGATGCCAAGGGAAGTCATGGACCGAACCTCACGCAGAAGTTCAGTTCTTGGGCCTTTGCCCCTTTTGTTGCAGCGGCGGACTACAGCCTTGTCCGTGTTTTGGGCTGTTCCAGACGCTACACGCAGACATGAAATGCTCACATGTTTTCAGGAAACGCGCTGAAATCCGGGACTGCCGCCGGCTCGAGCGAGCAGGGAGACGGTGGCCCGGTCTGGCGAAGCTCGAAGCGCCAGGAATCAGCCTGGTGACCGAGCGGCCGTGAACGAACGAAGCACGGCCCCGTTCGGCAGGACTGCCGGCCGAGGCCCGCATGGATGCTGAGCGCCCGGCAGCGTGATGGATACCATCACGCAACCAACTGGAGGCGGACCGGCGGGAGACGCAAAAGCACCCGCTTCCAGCCGTAGGCACCGAGGAAGAAGGGAGTCTGACTCGGTGCAATATATGACGCATGCGCGCCTTTGTGCACACGGCGTCGTAATTCTGGCACGTGTTTGGTCCACCTTGTGGGGCAACGAACGTTTCTCCCGGGTGGGGCGGATGAGATCGTCAAAGGCGGTATAAACCAATGCTTGGACCGCAGACTAGGCTTGGCTATTCCCTCGCTCAACCCGCCTGTGGCGATCCTTACCAACCCCACCCGGGAGATGTCTTTTTGAATTGACCTGGAGCCGGGCAGGCTCGGAGGATCGGCGACGTGATGGTACATCCTGCTGACAAACGTGCCGTGAAATGGGCACTGGATAACGGCTACCCCTTCAACTACGTGCGCGAGCATGGGCTGCCCGACCCCAGCCTGCAGGTTTGTCTGGGATTGAGCAACGCCTTCTTCAGTCGCGGTCACCTTGTCGAGTGGCGAGCCCGCGCGGAGGGCACACATCTTGACGACCTCATGCGCGAACTGACCTGCCTGTTTGGCTTCTGTACACTCTCCGGCGCCTACCGTCCGCAATTCCCCCTCAGCGAACGGGCCGTCAATTCCGGCTAAGGCATTCGCCCTTTTGTTGTACCGGCAGACTGCAACTGTTCCCGTGGTTTTTGGGCTTAGGCTAGGAGGCAGTTGGTCCCAAACTGACGGTGCGGTGTATGGAACGCCGGTATTTTTCCTGGCATTTCAGATTAGGCAGCATTCTGCATTCGACATTCCTTTGCCCGGCCGGCATACATTCCTATACGCACTTGCGTATCTGAGTGCGCCTGGTATTAATCATGCGAATTGCCATGCTCGCTCCCATCAGTTGGCCGCTGCCGCCGACGGGGTACGGTCCCTGGGAACTGGTGGCCTACAACATCGCCGAGGGGCTCGTCGCGCTCGGTCACGATGTTACGCTCTTTGCCGCGGGGGGATCGACCAGTTCTGCCCGAGTGGTTCACACTGTTCCTTATGCTCTGGAGACCTGCCCCGAAGCTGAGCGGAGCGCGGTTCGTCGCTACGACCCGATCACCGGCCATCTTGAAGGTCCGCCCGATAGCCGCGTGCTGGAGGAGTTGCACATCGCCCGCTGCATGGAGCGGGCTGCCGCGGGCGAGTTCGACGTGGTTCACTCGCACCTGCATGTGCATGCACTGCCGTTCGGGCGGTTGATCCACTGCCCGCTGGTGTCCACTTTGCACGGGTCGGCGTGGGTTCGCTCTACGCATCCTTTGTTCCAGGAATTCCGCGAGTTGCCGTATGTGTCCATCTCCAATGCGGAGCGGGAGTTGCTGCCGGAGTTGAACTATGTGGCCACCGTCTACAACGGCATCCGCGTTGAGGACTTCCCCTTCGAGTCGCGTAAGGCTGACTACTTACTGTTTGCGGGCCGGCTTTCTCCAGAGAAGGGCGCGGCTGAGGCTGTAAAGGTAGCGATGAAGGCCGGCCGCCGCCTCATCCTGGCCGGCATGATCGAGCCGCAATATCAGGACTACTTCGATCAGCGTATCAAGCCTTACATCGACGTGCGGAACATCGAATACGCGGGTTTGCTTACCCAGAAGCAGCTCATACCGCTCTATCAGAAGGCGGCCGCGGTGCTGTTCCTCATCAACTGGTGCGAGCCGTTCGGTATGGTCGCGGTGGAGGCCCAGGCTTGCGGTACGCCGTTGATTGCCACCCGCTTCGGCTCCATGCCTGAGATCGTGGTGGACGGCGTGACCGGCTACATCGTGGGCAGGGTGGAGGAAGCAGTGGCTGCGGTGGGCCGGCTGAACCGGCTGTCGCCCGCCGCCTGCCGAGACAATGTGGCGGATCGTTTTTCCGTGGCGGTGATGGCCCGGGGGTACGAGAGGGTCTATGCGAGCCTGGCGGGGTGAAGGTGCGAAGCCGCAAGCGGCTGGAAGTCCTGTTTCCGCGGTGCTTCCCGCATCCAGCGCCCCGCAGTATGATACCCGCCCTATGGATATTGCCGGTGACATCAGCACGGAAGCGGAACAGCGTCAACGCCATCGTCGGAAGATGGCCTCCTCCTTCGGGCCGTTCAGGCGGCTGCTGGGGTACGTCTGGCCGCAGAAACGTTATCTCGTCCCCGCTATTGGCTGCATCATCCTGTTGGCTACGTCGTACTCGGCCAGTCTGGGTTCGATTCCCTTCGTGCTCAGCGTGCTGATGATGCCGCAGGGTTTGCATGGCTGGGTGGCGCAAAAGTCTGTCGAAAAGAGAGTTAAGGCTGAGCTTGGCATCTACGACCCCCAGCGGGACAGCGAGGTGACGGGGTTGCCGCCGGGGGCCGTCAAGGTCATCCAGGTCGATCCCGGCGGGCCCTTCCATAAAGCCGGGATCCGCGGCGGAGCGTTTGTCCTCGCAGCCGACCAGATCAGCGGTGATGCGGCCGCGGTCTTTCAGGAGATGGCTCGCGGCCCGAACGAGATGGCCATCCGCTACCGCCTGGCCACGGACCCGCCTGACGTCGAGCACTCTGTGACCGTTCACGCAAGGCCTCCGGAGACCCATTATCGTCTGCTCGGGCAGGCCGTGGCCCTTATCCCCGGCGGCCGTACGCC
>JBJKSL010000064.1:0-4721 GCA_046704145.1 Phycisphaerae bacterium | reverse complement strand
GTCATCAGCAGATAGACCGAAGCCAACGGCCGCCGCGACTTTGGTGCGGCCTGGAAGTTCTTACTGAACGCGTCGGCGACGATGCCGGTCACGCCTTCCTTGAACTTGGTTGTGGCGCTCGCGTCCTTCCAGTTGTTGGCCACCAGCTTGAAAAAGGCCGTCCCATCCTTCTGTACGGTGGCGTCATCAGCAGCTTTGAGCAGGTCCACCGTCTGCTGGTTGACCCAGCCCTCGACATCCTTACGGTCGATTTCCTCCAGCGGGGTCTTGCGGATCAACTCGAAATTGGGCGTCTTGACCTGGGCGATAGCGTTGGACGCAACCAGCCCGCCGATCACCGCCAGTCCCAGCCAGCCATGTCGGCCGACAAACCGGTTCCGGAGCCTCTTTGCCGCACGAATTCTGACACAGTCGCAATACACTGGGATATCTCCAAGCTAGGATTGCACAGCGAGCATCAAACCCTATCCGTGTATCGGGCCTATGTCAAGCCAGCGCACGAAACAAGAACAGCAGAATCAAGGGCTTACGTCACGTTTTTTAGCCAGTTTGCTCTTGACTCAGGACTTCGTACCTTTGTACATTCAACATATGGCTTCAGGTCAGGAACCAGACAGTTCGGCCGGTCCGCCGGTACATCCCAGCCGATTCGAGGCGGTTCCTTCGCCTGCCGTGCGGAGACTCAGCCTTTATCTCCGTGAGTTGGAGGCTCTCTTGGGCAGCGGCCGGGAGACCATCTCCAGCAAGGAACTCGGTGCGTTCCTCGGTTACACCGACGCTCAGGTACGCAAGGATCTGGCCTACTTCGGCCAGTTCGGCCATCCCGGCATCGGCTATCGCGTGCCGGAATTGATCGCGAGAATCCGCGGCATCCTGGGAACCGATCGCATATGGCGGGCATTGATAGTCGGGGCCGGAAATCTCGGTCATGCCCTGGTCAGCTATCGCGGATTCCTGAAGAAGGGTTTCCAGATCGTCGCCGCTTTTGACAACAATCCAGATCAGATCGGAAACAAGATCGGCGGCGACCCCGGTCTGGAGATTCTGCCTTTCGATCGGGTGGCCGAGTTTGTACGTCAGCGAGAGATCGAGTTGGGCATCCTGGCGGTCCCAGCCGAGGCCGCCCAAAGCGTGGCCGATACGCTCGTAGCCGCGGGCGTGAAGGGCATCCTCAATTTTGCCCCGACCTCGATAACCATCCCCGAGCCCATTGCCCTTGCCTCTGTCGACCTATCCGTCCACCTCGAGCAGTTGGCGTTCAAGATTTCGACTACCGCAGTGGCCCGCGCCGCACATCCCGGCCAACAATAACACACGCACCGATGAGCTACGACGATTACGATCCTGATGATCCCGATGCACCCCAGCCCGAGGATCTGGACGACAACGGCTGGAGCGACGAGGACGATGACGACGCCGAACACGACGCCGAACACGACGCCACAGAGGACGTCTACTCCTTCCGCGACGAGACCATCGCCTGCCCAAACTGCGGCCGACGTCTGCATGAAGACGCCGCGCTCTGCCCGCACTGCGGCGAGTGGATCATTACCGACTCGTCCGCCACCCTCCGCAGCCGCGGCTGGTTCTGGCCGCTGATGGTCGGCATGCTCATCGCTCTCATCCTGGTGATCTGGAGCGGCCTGCGCATGTAGACGAGCGGTGCTTCCCTGCCTCTGCTTTTGAGTCCTTGGGCCTCGTTTTCAGGCCTTTGCTGGATTTGCCCCGATCTTCAGTACTTCGGATATCAACCGGTCCAGGTCGATGGGTTTCGTGATGTGGGCGTTAAACCCTGCTTCGCGACTCTGGTGAATGTCGCTTTCCTGGCCGTACCCACTAAGTGCAATCGCGGGGGCCCGCTCGCCTCGCGCACGAAGCTCTCGCATCAGGTCCAAGCCACTGCCATCCGGCAGCCCCAAGTCGCTGATCAGCAAATCGAACGGGTGTTGCGCCGCCGTATCCAAGGCCGTAGCTACATCCCCCGCGGTGATGACGCGATGGCCCCTTGACTCCAGCATGGCCTGCATCATCTCTGCCGTGTCGCCGTGGTCCTCGACCACGAGCACGCGAAGCGAGCGTGTGGCCGCCCGCGAGGGCCGCACCTCCGACACGCCGGCAATCGTCGGCAGGCCTTGCTGTGGCGTAGCGACTATCAGAGGTAGTCTCACCGTGAACGTGGCACCCTTGCCCAATCCCTCGCTGTGCGCCTCGATCGTACCGCCATGCAATTCCACCAGCGACTTACAGATCGTCAGCCCCAGGCCCAGGCCGCCGAACTGCTGCGTGACTCCACGCCTCACCTGTGTAAAGGCGTCGAAGATCCGCGGCAGTGCCTCCGCCTCAATACCCGAGCCGCTGTCGTAAACGTTGACGGCGACCTCTCCATCCACGCGACGGCAGCTTATGCCTATGCAGCCATCATGAGGCGTGAACTTCACCGAGTTCCGCAGCAGGTTCCAGAACACCTGTTGCAGACGCGCTGCATCCGCCTCGACCATGTAGGGTTCGGAGCCGAAATCCACGCCGAAATGAAGATGGCGAGCATCGATATCGGGCTGGCATACTTCAATGGCGCGAGAGATGATCGTACTGAGTTCAATTGACTGTTTGTTCAACTCGACTTTGCCGCGGGTGATGCGAGTCAAATCGAGCAGGTCATCAATCAGCCGTGCCTCAAGTTCGACGTTACGGCGTATCATTTCCAACGTGTGGCTGGCTGACCTGACCGTCTTCGCGTCCTGCTGGAGCATGGACACCGCTGCAAGTACGGGAGTGAGCGGGCTTCGCAATTCGTGCGACAACATGGCCAGAAACCGGTCCTTGGCTCTATTGGCGTCCTCGGCAGCGGCCTTGGCTTTCTCTGCGACTGTATTGGCTTGGGTCAACTCACGTGCGACCTTCTCCAGCTCTTCTTGGGCCGTCTTTCGTTCGTGGATATCGGTGCAGGTGCCAAACCAGCGGCTGATCTTGCCTTCGTGGTCGCGAATGGCCAGGCCGCGTGCGAGGAACCATCGATATGTGTCCTCCCGCCCCCTCAGCCTGTACTCCACCTCGTACGGTTCGCCCGTCCTTTCGCTGTGCAACCACTTGGCCCGTGTCTGTTCTGCGTCGTCGGGATGTATCATGCCTGTCCATGGGCCTCCAATGGCCGCGGAAGCACACATGCCGGTCTGCTCGCACCAGCGTTGGTTGACGTACTCGACTTTCCCGTCCGGCCCCGCGATCCACACCAACTGCGGCAGGGATTCGGCCAGCGTCCTGAACTGCTCCTCACTCTGGCGAAGGGCCTCCTCCGCCCGCTTGCGTGCAGTGATATCGATTCCCGCTGCGAGGACCGCCGGTTTGCCTTGATAGTCGATTGTTACGCCCCAGAGTTGGGTCCAGTGGACCGCTCCCGACTTGTCCACCAGCCTGTACTCGTACGACGGAGCCAGAGTCTCGCCCGCTTGTCGCCGACGGACGCGATCCAGAACCGCTGTGCGATCTTCGGAGGGAATCAGTTCGGAGATATCGAGAGCCAGCAGTTCTTCCTGCGTATACCCACTGATTTCGGCAAGAAAAGGGTTGGCATGCAGTAGACGCCGGTCTCGAAGAATGGCAATGAAGACCTTGCTGTGTTCGGCCAACAGGCGGAACTTCTCCTCGCTCTCCTTGAGCGCAGCCTCCGCCCGCTTGCGATCGGTCACGTCATACCCCGTCCCAATGACGACTCTCTTGCCGTGCCATTCTGCCACTGCGGGCGAGAAATCAATCCACTTTTCCTCGCCGCTCTTGGTAATGGCCAGAAACTCGTAGTGGCTCGGCACCGGCTCGCCGGCCAGCCGCTGCTCCGCGCGATCGACCATCAACTGTTGGAAGGCTGGGTGCGTCATCTGCCGGAAATCCATGGACAGGATTTCCTCGAGGCTGTAGCCGGTCAGCTCTGAAAAGTAACGGTTCGCATAGACCAGCCGCGTTCCCACCAGGATGCCAAAGGCCGCCCGGGCGTTGTCGGCTACTGCGCTGAATCTTTCCTCCGTTTCGCGCAGGTCGGCCTCTTTCTGACGCAAGGCGGCGGCCGTTGGTTCGACGGTAGCGTTCCCTCGCCGTGTCTGGGCAGCCGAGTACAAGCTCGCAACCAAGGCCACGATGTCTACCGCGATGGCCGCCCCCAGCAGCGCTGCGATATTCGAACCACCGCTGAAGATCGTGAAGAGGAGGAGGATGAGGATAGTCGTGGTCGCCGCCACGGCGGAGAAGAGTGAGGCTGTCTCCTTCTGGCTAGGGCGCATTATATCCGCACCAAATTGGCACGTGGCCACGAGGCTAAGGGACCTGTTACCACCGGATGCCCCGGCAGAAAAACTACAAACCCTGCCATTCTAGCTGGCCAGACGCCGCTTCGACGACCGGCAGTTTCGGTTTCGGAACACCGTCGCGATACCGCCGGCAAAGTGGGGGGATGGAGGGCCCGTCTCATCCGGCGGTTGCCTTCCAGCCAGAGGGACATTGCCAGCAGTGCCGCCGTCCCAGAAGTGGGGCGTCCTTCTCGTCGCCGGACCTTTCTGCTAAGATACGGGGCTTGCTTCCGCAGGGGCGGCGAGCCTGGCCTGTACACCTCGGTGCCCTGCGGCGAAAAGGCAACCAAGACGCCAACAGTACCCGGACGGGTGCGAGATCAATACCCGAATGTTCGATCGAAAGTACATCCGCAACTTCAGCATCATCGCCCACATCGACCA
>JBJKSL010000063.1:0-3422 GCA_046704145.1 Phycisphaerae bacterium | reverse complement strand
ACACGGTGTCCCTCTCAAGCTGGCTGCCATCAGACGAGAACTTAGCCGCGAACGGGGACGGCCGCAACCGCACCGGGGCGTCTTGGGCCGTAGATTCCCAACCCACGGCAGGATAAAGCGTTATGGGACGGTTAGCGAACAAACCCCGCGATCTTTGCGTTCTATAGTGGTGTGCCGGACGCAAAAGAGATGCGACTGCGTTTGACAGGGTTGGCGGGGTTCGGACGTCTCTAGTTACAGATACGACGAGCAAAGCATGGCCATGAAGCCAAACACGGAGAAAGTGGAAGTCGAATACGACCCGCATCAGCCGGTGGTCGAGGCGATTCAGGCCGGGGACGCCCATGCCATGGCCGAGTTCGTGCACGCGCAGGGGCGTTGGGTGCGGGGCGTGGTCTTTGGAATTCTGGGGCGAGCGGCGGACGTCGAGGACGTCTGCCAGCGTGTGTGGATCAAGGTCTGGCGCGAGTGCCGCACCCTCTCGGACACGAGCCGATGGCGACCGTGGCTGTATCAGATCACTCGCAGGGCGGCCATCGATGAACTGCGGGCGGGCAGGCGACGGCAGCGCCAGACCGCGGCATCCTTGGACGGGGCGGAGCTTGCCGGCGTCGTACCGGCAGCCCCGGTGGCGGGACCGGATCGGCAGGTAATGCTGAAGGAAGAGCATGAGGCCGTGCTCGCTGCGATTGCCAATCTGCCGCCTTTGTATCGCGAGCCGTTTGTGCTCAAGCACGTCGACGGGTGGAGCTACGCTCAGATTGGGGAGGTTCTCGGCCTGCCGACGGACACGGTGGAAACAAGGCTGGTGCGAGCCAGACGACTTTTGCGGGGAGCCTTGGCTGGTTAGTACGATCGGCTAACGGCTCCAGGGCAGAGTTATCATGATCGACGAACGCATTGAAATCCTGATCAACCGCAAGCTGGACGGTGAGTTGTCCGAGGAGGACTCCCTCGAACTGAACAAGCTACTGATTCGCAACCCGGACGCTCACGCCCTGCTTGATGAGTACGCGGTCATGGATCGGCTGGCGGCAGAGGCCATCGAGGCGGAGCTGGCTGAGCCGGTGGCACGCGTGAGCCCCGAACAGGTTTCGCAGTGGAACAAGAGCAAGCGGCAGTGGTGGTATTCGATGGCATTGATCAGCGCCGTGGCCGCGGCCTTGACGCTGTCGGTGCTGCTGTCACAGAGGGCGGCGAACATGAATGATTCTGCCGCCCTGCCCATAAGCGGAGTTCACTCAGCACAGCAGGCAGCGGCCACGCTTACAGATCGAGCACCACAAGGACGGCTGGTAAATGTCGGCACTATTCCGCTGGATGGCCGTCGCCGCCAGACGGATAGCCTCGAACGCGATGTCCTGGGCGTATGGGATCAGGATTCGCACAGCCTCTACCTCCTGGAAGCCAACGAGGCTAGATCAACAGTCGAGCCGGTGAAGTTCAATTACTGAAGTTCGATAACTGAAGACCGAGTGCGGATGGCTATGTGGGACCGGCTTTGAGCTGGTCATGTACCGGCAAGGGGCCGGTCGCGCGTAGCAGGGGAATCGGTGCGCAAACTCCCCAGCCAATAATACGCATTTACGTATTGTTGTGCGCGGCGAGTGACGCATAAGTCTTGTGCGGACAATGCTTGGGTCGCCGCGGCGGGCACAAGTTCTAAGTGCGCTTGGTATAAGGAGCGTGTCATGAATCGATCGCGATGGGTACTGATGGCCGGAATGGTTTCATCGTTATGCATTCCGCTGACGGCTGGCGCGGCGGAGCCGATGCAGGGGCCGGTTCAAGCGCGAGTATCTCAGCCGCTCCTGCTGACCGGGCCCGTCGGGCATGTGCTGATTGCTGAAGAGCCGGACGAGAGCGATGGGGCCTGGCTGGGCGTGCAGCTTGCACCGGTTCCCGCAGCAGTGGCCTCGCAGCTCAAATTGGACAATGCCGGCGTCATGGTCCGCAACATCTTCAAAGACAGTCCGGCGGATAAGGCGGGGCTCGAGCGCTACGACGTGATCGTGCGTGTCGACGACCAGAAAGTCGAGGACGGCGCCAAGACATTCTCCAAGTACATCAAAGATCGCAAGGCGGGCGACACGGTCAAGCTTGTCTTCATCCGCGGCGGACAGGAAAAGACCGCCGGCGTGACGCTTGGCGAAACCCCGCAAGCGATGAACGATCGCGATCTCAAGTACAAGGATGATCCGGACATTTCCAGTCGACGCATGTTTGGGCTTCGCGGCAAGATTCTGCGTCCGGGGCCGAACGGCTGGATCATGGATGACCTGGGCGAACTGCCCGATCTGCAGCACTTCGAGCAGTTCTTCGAACATCCTTCACGCTGGGTGGAGCACTCGCCGCGAGCGAGCGAGAAAGAGGGCTCTGGCGATCTGCAGGAAGGTCGCCGGGTGGACAAGAGCGGCCGAGTGCTGCAGGTCCGCAAGATGAAAGACGGCAGCGTCGAGGTCAGCCGCTATGACAGCGGCACGCCCGCAGACAAGATCGAGGTCAAGAAGTACAAGAACATGGATGAACTGCGGCAGCAGGATCCCGAGGCGGCCAAGATGCTCGGGGCTTCCAGTCGGCCGGCGGAAGAACTGGACCGCTTACATGGGCGGATGGGCCGCATGCAGAATGGCATGCGCGACAACAACGAAGGGATGCAACGCTATCAGGATGAAATGCGCGACTACCAGAACGCGCTTCGCGACTACATCAGGCGCTATCGACAGGAAGGGACTTCTCCGATGCCGGCGCCTCCTCCTCCGCCCAAATGGCGAGAATGGGGCGAGCGATTCTTCCGCCCCGAGGGGCCGGGCGCCATGCCGCCGCAGATGCCTTGTCGTCCGGAAAAGGCCGAGCCTCGGGAGAAGTGTCCGACTGAGCCGCCGCCCTGCAAGATGGCACCGAGCTGCAAAATGAAGCAACATGCGAAGCCACAGGCTACCTTTGAGGTGCATCCGGACGGCTCGATCACCGCAACGGTGGACAAGGACGGCACAAGGTTGATCCTGTCTTTCCAGAACGAGCAGGGCATGCAGAACCAGGCCCCCAAGCTCTACGAGCGATACAAGGAGACACTGAAGAGTCTGAAGTGAAAGCAAGCTGTGGGCTCTGAGCTATGAGCTTCGAGCCAGAACACGGGTTTACCAACCTCCCAACTCCCAGCAAGGCCCAGGGCAAGCTTGCCCTGGGCTTTTGTGCTTTCTGTGGCATGAAGCGGCGCATTCTCACGTAAAACGCACGGTTACGATCTGCTTGGGACGCGCGTCGATCTGCATTGCATCGCCCTTGGTCCTTGCGGGATCGCTCGGCCGGCCTTCGAGATCCGAAAGCACACCATTCGTGAGCTTGTCTGCTCTGAGCGTGACCTCCGCCTTCTTTTCCGTCGGATTGAAGAAACGCACGATGGGATGCTTCTCCGGATA
>JBJKSL010000062.1:0-2944 GCA_046704145.1 Phycisphaerae bacterium | reverse complement strand
CTTGCGTCGGGCGGCCGCCTGGTTTATGCAACCTGCTCGCTTGAGCCCGAGGAGAACCAACGGGTGATCGAGAGCGTGCTGGCGGAGAGCGAGGGATTCCGGCTCCTCAGCCGCACGGACCTTTCGGAAGCTCTGCCGAAAATCGCTCCACTGGTTGACGCGCATGGTTACTTCCATACCCGGCCCGACTTGCAAGGCATGGACGGCTTCTTCGCCGCGGTCATCACCCGATAAGTTGACTGTAATAGAACCCGCACCTTTGATAACATAGCCACAAATATAGCGGCGAGTTGATCTCGCCATCTGGCGGAGGAAGCCGCCGCTGCGTCAGGCTGTGCTGCTACGAAAGGAGGGCGCAATGGAACTGAAAGGGAAATCGCTGCGAGGGAAAATGATTGCCGTTCTGGTGGCGGACCAGTACCAGGAACTGGAAGTCTGGTACCCGCTGCTGCGGTTCCGCGAGGAGGGCGCGGTGACGATTGCCGTGGGCGCTGATGCAGGGAAGACCTATCTCAGCAAGAAGGGCTACCCGGTGGTTGCGGACAAGTCGGTTGGCGACGTGAGCGCGGTGGCTCTTGATGCTGTGATCATCCCGGGCGGTTGGGCGCCCGACTTCCTGCGGCAGGATGTGCGGATGGTGGAACTGGTACGCGAGATGTACAAAGCGGGCAAGGTGGTGGCCTCCATTTGCCATGGCGGATGGCTGCTCTGCTCAGCCGGCATTGTCCAGGGACGAAAAGCCACTTGCTTCACAGCCATCAAAGATGACATGATTCACGCGGGCGCGCAGTACGTGGATGAGGAAGTCGCGGTTGACGGCAACCTGATCACGTCCCGCAAGCCCACTGACCTTCCCGCCTTTTGCCGGCAGATTATCGCAGCCCTCAAGCAAGAGGGCTTGGCGCAACGCGTGGGCAGGGCGTGAGGGGCTGACTTTCGGAAGAGTGTTGCGAGCTGCAAGATCTGATCTAAATTTACCGTTCGTCTTGGAGTGTGGGGTTGAAGATGCGCAGATCTGTCATCCTGGTCTTGTCTCTTGTCGTAATCGGTAGCGTGGGATTCTTCGGCCAAAGCCGGCAGGTTATCGCCAAACCGCGCAAGGGCCACTTGCTCTACATGACCCTTTCCGCCGGATACAAGCACGCAAGTGTGGCGCCTTCCGAGGCGATTGTAAAAGAGATTGGCGAACGTTCCGGTCTGTTTGACACGACGGTCACGCAGGATGTGGGAGCGTTTACGACCCAGAACCTGAAGAAATACGACGTGGTGATGTTTTACACCACGGGCGAACTGCCCATGATCCAGGCGGAGAAGGACGCGTTCATCCACTTTGTCCGTTCCGGCCACGGGTTTGTGGGCGTCCACAGCGCCACGGACA
This sequence comes from Phycisphaerae bacterium, assembly GCA_046704145.1. Classification (GTDB taxonomy): domain Bacteria; phylum Planctomycetota; class Phycisphaerae; order UBA1845; family PWPN01; genus JACQVT01. Next base: position 1,566 of record JBJKSL010000062.1, on the reverse strand, counting down.
CTTTCTACGAGTGGCAGGATTACCTGCAACTGATCGGCGGATATTTCAATGACCACCCCTGGCACCAGTTGGTGACGGTGAATGTGGTCGATCCGTCGGACCCCATCGTCAGCTTCCTGGGCAAGTCGTTCCAGGTTGACGACGAGATTTACCAGATTGCCGACTTCCAGTACAAGACAACACATGTGCTGTTGCGTCTCGATCCGAAGTCCGTGGACCTGCACAAGCCAAACGTGCACTTCCGCTTCTACGGCTGGCCGCTGGCCTGGACACGGCGCGACGGCAAGGGCCGCGTGTTTTACACGGCGCTCGGCCACGAAGAAGCCGTCTGGAAGAGCAAGTGGTACCAGGAACTGCTGCTGAACGGCATCAAGTATGCCATGGGCGACTTGAAGTAGCGAGAGCCCGTTATAAAGCGATCGCGGGGTCTTCTGCTCAAGAGCGGCACGCTCGGCGATTTCACGGACCTTGCCAAAGGAGGTGACGGCATGAGCGAATGCACGCACACGGACCAGATTCGAGACGTAAAGCCGCATACGAACGGGTGCGAAGATTGCCTGAAGACCGGCGACACGTGGGTTCACTTGCGGCTGTGCATGACCTGCGGGCATGTCGGTTGCTGTGATTCCTCAAAAAACAAGCACGCGACAAAGCATTCCCATTCAACCGGGCACCCTATCGTAAAGTCGTTCGAGCCCGGCGAAGACTGGGGCTGGTGCTACATCGACGAGGTGTACGTTGACTTCTCCTGAATGGCCGCCGCTTCCATTCGCTGACTGGGAAACCACCTGCGACACTCTCCACATGTGGACGCAGATTGTGGGCAAGACGCGCCTGGCGCTGACGCCACTCGAGAACCATTGGTGGAACGTTCCTCTCTATGTCACGACCTGCGGACTGGGTACCTCTGCTATTCCCTTTCAACATGAGACGTTTGAGGTTGAGTTTGACTTCATCTCGCACAAGCTTGCCATTCGCACCAGCAAAGGGGAACAGCGGAGCATGGGCCTGTTCCCGCGGTCCGTCGCGGACTTTTATCGGGAATACATGGCAAGCCTCCGTTCGCTGGGAATCGAGGCGAGCATCCGCCTCATCCCGGACGAGTTTGACGACCCGACCCCGTTTGATCAGGACGAGCACCACGCTTCCTACGACAAGCGATACGTCGAGAATTTCCGGCGGATCCTGATCAGCGCTGACCGGGTTTTTAAGCAGTTCCGCTCGCGCTTCCTCGGCAAGTGCAGTCCTGTCCATTTCTTCTGGGGCTCGTTTGACCTGGCGGTGAGCCGTTTTTGCGGCAGGCCTGCTCCGCTGGCCCCGGATGCGGACGTCATCACGCGCGAGGCCTATTCGCACGAGGTGATCAGTTGTGGTTTCTGGCCGGGTGACCGGAGATACAAGCACGCGGCATTCTATTCCTACACCAGCCCGGCTCCTTCCGGGCTTGAGCCTGAGATGGTGCGCCGGGCCGCGGCCCGATGGGATACCCACTTGCGGGAGTTCATCCTGAATTACGACGACGATCGTGCCGCCGACTCCCCGCAACTGGCCATCCTCGATATCTGC
>JBJKSL010000061.1:0-4080 GCA_046704145.1 Phycisphaerae bacterium | reverse complement strand
TCACTCTGTGTTGGTCCTTTCGAGTTGAAGTCCCGCCTGCTGGTCGGCACGGGCAAGTATGCCGATTTTGACAGCATGAACGCCTGCCTGGAGGCCTCTGGGGCCCAGGTGGTTACCGTTGCGGTCCGCCGTGACGTGCTGACCCCCGAAGGTGGCAAGCGGCCGAAGAGCCTGCTCGATGCGCTGGACCTGAGCAAGTACATCATCCTGCCCAACACTGCCGGTTGCTTCACCGCACAGGATGCGGTCCGGGCGGCCCGTCTGAGCCGCGAACTGCTGGAAGGGCTGGATAATCCTGGTGCCCAGTGGGTCAAGCTGGAGGTGCTGGCCGACAAGCGGACTCTGCTACCGGACCCGGTGGGCTCGCTGCAGGCCACCGAGCAACTGGTCAAGGAGGGCTTCTCGGTCCTAGTCTACACTTCGGACGATCCGGTGATGGCCAAGCGGCTCAAGGAGGCCGGGGCTGCCAGCGTGATGCCGGCGGGCTCGCCGATCGGCAGCGGCCAGGGCGTGCTCAACCCGAACAACATTCGGATCATCCTCGAGTATCTCAAGGAGAACGATGCGGCTTACCCGGTGATCGTGGATGCGGGCGTTGGCACGGCCTCGGACGTGACCGTGGCGATGGAACTCGGGGCTGATGGCGTGCTGCTGAACACGGGCATTGCCGGTGCCGCCGATCCGCGGATGATGGCCGAGGCCATGCGAAATGCGGTCGAGGCTGGGTACTATGCGTATCGGGCCGGGCGGATCGCCAAGAAGCTCTATGCGACCGCTTCCAGTCCGACAGAAGGCGTGATTGCGTCGAGTCAAAAGGCGGGGGCGTAGCAGACGCGTAAGGGTTACAGCGGAGGTGAGGTCGCGGGAACGGATTCCAGCCGGAAGAGGTGCGGGATGGGAATCCCGCACCAGCGGGATCGCGGGAAGGGATTCCCGCACAAGCGGTTTTTTCAGAGCCGGGTTCTGTGAACCCGGTGCCCTGGAACGAGAAGGACCTCCCCTTCGCGAGACACCGGCGTCACAGACGCCGGCTCTGATAAGGCGAGCGGGCCACGAGTTTGTCTGATACGCATCCGCGTCCTTTCGCGCGCGGCGACATGCCCATAAGTCTATTACGCACGGTGTTTGGGACGCCGCGGTGGGCACGAGTTTCAAATGTAATCGGTCTGAAAGGGAGCCAACCAACTGTGCAACGGCGAACGCGTAACCGCATTTGCATCTGGCTCATTTTTGTCGGCCTCATGAATTTCGTGGCCTACACCTTCGTCTATGCCGAGTTGGGCGGCGACGCCAGGAACGGCGGGGTGGAGATCAAACGGACGGCCGACAATAAGCCTCTGCTGGACGCCGACGGCAGCCCGCAAAAGATCTACTACATCAAGGGGCATTTCATCCGTGGGGGCACGGCCGGCGAACGCTCTGACGTGTCCCGTTGGGTGTGGATGTACAGCTATCTGCACTCTATCTCCATCTGGCCCACCCAGGGCATGCTCATGATCTGCATGCTCATCCTCGCACAACCCCACATCATCGCTACAATGCGAGAGAACAGCGTGATGCAGGGTACCACGTTCGTGAGCGTGGCCATCACGCTTATCGCGGTGGTGTACACGGCCATGTCCGTGTGGTTTGTGCAGGGGTTCATTGGGGAGATGAGATGATTGGGAAAGCTATTAGCTGTTAGCTATTGGCTATTAGCCAGAGAAGAGAAAGCCGGCTTTTTTAAAGCTGAAAGCTGACAGCTGATAGCTCACAGCTTCTTTATGCCTTCCGCATCCTTCCTTACTACTGACGGCATTATCGCCAAGCGTTTGCAGGGCTACGAGCAGCGGCCCGAGCAGTTGGAGATGGCTGCGGCCATCGAGCGGGCCTTTGGGTCGTCGCGGCATCTGCTGGTCGAGGCGGGCACGGGCGTGGGCAAGTCCTTCGCCTATCTGGTGCCTGCCATCCAGTGGGCCACGGCAACCGGCGACCGGGTGCTCATCAGCACGCACACTATAGCCCTGCAGGAACAGCTCGTTCACCGCGACATCCCCTTTCTGCAGGCGGTATGGCCTGACGAGTTCACCGCTGTGCTGGTCAAGGGGCGTAACAACTACCTCAGCATCCGCCGGCTGGTCGAGGCTAGCGAGCGGCAGAACATGCTGTTCGCGATCTCCGACCATCTGCAGGAGCTGCACCGCATTGAGGACTGGGCGTACAAGACGACCGACGGCTCGCTGACGGATATGGAGGTCACGCCCGATCCGGCGGTGTGGGAACTCGTCCGTAGCGAGCACGACAACTGCATGGGCCGGCATTGTCCGCACTACAACAAGTGCTTCTACTTCGCCGCTCGCCGCCGAGCCGAGCACGCACAGATTCTGATCGTCAACCATGCGCTGATGCTGTCGGACCTCGCGTTGCGTCGCCAGGGGGTGAGCATTCTGCCGGATTATCAACTGGCCATCATCGATGAGGCCCACAACTTCGAGGCCGTCGCATCCGAGCACTTCGGAATGTCGGTCGCACAGGGTCAGGTGCGGCATTTACTGAACCGCCTGTACAACGACCGCACCGATCGCGGCTTTCTTGCGGTGATGGAGAAGAAACGCGATGCGATTGCCGCTGTGGAGCAGGCGCGGCAGGCGGCCCGCAATTTCTGGCGGGATCTGGGCGAGTGGCATTACCAGACGGCCACGGGCAGCGGCCGCATCCGCACGGAGATCAGCGTGGTCAACGGCCTGAGTGACGCATTAAGGTCGCTACGGCACGATCTGCGCAAGGTCCGCACGGGTTTGAAGAAGGAGGAGGAGGTCGTCACTCTGAACAGTTTGACCGAGCGGGCGGGCACATTGGCGGACGAGCTTGAACTGCTCATCACCCAGCCGCCGGCCGACCAGGTGCGGTGGATCGAGGTCAAGAAGTCGGCGGCGATGAAGTACCCGCATTACAAGCTCTGCCAGGCCCCGACGCTGGTGGCCGATGCACTTCGGGAGACGCTGTTCGGGTTCGGCGAGGCTGGGCTGGCTTCCAGGGAGGGGCCCGGACCGGCAAGATGCCGGTCCCACACTGGAGAGGAACTGGAACCCGAGGAACCGGAGCTTGAGGAATCGGAACTGGAGATTCCCCATTCCAAGCCGGAAGTGCGTAGCGTCATCATGACGAGTGCCACTTTGTCGACACGCAAGACGCACGGTTTTGATTACATCCGCACGCGACTGGGCATCGATGAGGCCGACGAGCTGCAGCTCGGCTCGCCCTTCAATTATGCCGAGCAGGTCGAGTTGCACATCGAGATGGGTCTGCCGGATCCGGAGGACACGGCGGCGTTCATCCCTGCTGCTGCCGAGGCCATCGAACGCCACGTGCTCGAGACTGAGGGGCGTGCGTTCGTGCTGTTCACCAGCTACGACATGATCGCCGAGATGGCGGCCATTCTGCGGCCGCGTTTTCTCGCCGCGGGCTTGCGGCTGATGCTGCAGGGCGAGGGGTTGCCGCGCACGCTGATGCTGGAGCGATTTCGCCGCGAGCCCGGCAGCGTCATCTTTGGCGCGGACAGCTTTTGGGAAGGCGTGGACGTGCCCGGCGATGCCCTGGTGAACGTGATCATCGTCAAGTTGCCCTTCGCCGTGCCCGGCCGTCCGCTGGTCGAGGCGCGTATCGAGCAGATCCGCGCGGCCGGCGGTAACCCATTTATGGACTACCAGATTCCGGAAGCGGTGCTGAAGTTCAAGCAAGGCTTCGGTCGTTTGATCCGCAGCCGGACCGATCGCGGTCGGGTGGTCATTCTGGACAAACGCGTCAAGACGCGGCGGTACGGGCATTTCTTCCTGAAGGCGATTCCGGAGTGTCGGATGGTCATTCACGAAGAGAACTGAACCACATGGCGAGTCCTACCGGCAAACCAAAGACAAAGAGACTGCCCACAGATGACACAGATGGACACAGATTGAAGAGAAGCGGCGGGTTCGTCTCTCTGGGATCGGGGTCGCCGGCTCATGCGGGCAGAAGCATATCCCCCCTTCCAAAGCGAAGGGATAGGGCACCCGTGCAGACAGGTCTGCGGGCCACTCTTTCTGACCAGAAGTACGAGAGTTC
>JBJKSL010000060.1:0-3565 GCA_046704145.1 Phycisphaerae bacterium | reverse complement strand
GTTGCGGTGGACGTGGGGTGACTGTGCGTGTTTACTTGGCTGTTGCCGGCTGGATCCGCGTGTGATTACAGGGCGATTGGCCAAGAGAGCTTGAAAGGTTTTCCGACGCGGTCGGTGGGGCTAAACGATCCGCTCGTGCTCGGAAGAATGGAACAGAGGTCGCTAGCAAGAGAGGAGGCTGGAATGAGATCAGTGAAGTTGGTGGCTTTGATCGTAGCGTTGACGGCGGGCATGAGCCTGGCGACAACCACGGTCACGTACACACTGGAATTGGGTGGCGACAATAACTACACCCTGCACGAGCAGGGCCAGACGCCAGCGTTCACGCCGGGTACGGTGAGTGCGACGCCCAAGGTCGTCGACATGTCGCAGGGCGATCCTGCGGACCTCACCTGGGCGGTTCGCGTTTCCGTTTCGGGTGCGATCAACACCGCAGACGGCTCGGCCGCCGAGACGTTCGGTGCGGCCAACCTGGTGTTCGATCTGGAGCTGTGGAATGCAGACGCCAGCGGCACGCCGACCACGATCGTGACCGACTTTGGCGCGGCCCCCATGGCCTGCCAGAGCGGTACGCCCGGTGTGGCAGGTGCCCTCGATTGTGCACCGACCGGTCCGGGCTTCTGGAGCTCGATGAATGACGGTGACGAGGACGGCGGCGTCATGGACCCCATCGAGAACGCGGCGTTCGCCCGTTCGGTCTCGCAGGAAGATCCGATCAGCCAGAAGTGGACACTGATCGATACTCCGGCCGGTGGCGTGACCGGTTATCCGGCTGGTGGCCCGGGCTTTGATTATGGCTGGTATCCGACGGCCAACGGCCGTGGCGGCCAGGATCTGGACCGCTCCAAGCCGATCGACACCACGGTGACTGGACTCGATGGCAAGCTGGTGGGCTTCGGTGCCGGCTACACGAACAACTTCTACACGAACCTGACCGCAGGCAACGGCTATCTGCCTGGCGTTGGCTTGAAGACTCCGTGGGGCGCTGCGCTGGAGAACTACTACTTCGCCGATGATCCCTACACCTGGACCTTCGGTGTCCGCAATGATACGGAAGACGATCCCCCCTTGTTCGAAGGCCAGTTGAGCCTCAGAGATCTGCCCGAAGGCACCTACGTGCTGAAGGTTGTGCCCTCGGCCGAAGGCACCAACGTTCTGCATGGCGACGTGCAGTGGTACAACCAGACGGCGAACTACGGCAGCTACGGCAGCTTCGCCAAGAAGGCGGACGCGGTTGTTGACAGCTCGCAGGCCATCTACTTCAAGCCGCCGCCACCGTCGAATCCTGCTGTGGTTTCTGCCCGCAAGATCTTCTACAACAACTCGTACTATGACGGCAACAATGCCACCATCCAGCCGGGCCCCGGCACGACCAATCATGATGATGACATGGACGCAGTCGATACGAGCAAGCAGGCCCTGCTGCCCGGTGACGGTCAGGCTCAGTTCGTCAACTGGACCGGCTACGAAAAAGGTATCAACGGCTTGGTCTACGAGATCGACAACGTTCCGGCCGGCTACACCATCTCGACCAGCGACTTTGAGTTCGTGAACCAGACCCGCACGGGCACGGGCGCAAACGTGATCACCACCGCTACCGTGCAGGCGGTTGCCGATACGCCGGTGGCTGGCACGACCCGGGTGTTCATCACTTTCCCCGACAACACGATCACGAACTGCTGGCTGAAGGTCACCGTGAAGTCTGCCGGCCTGGGCCTGGTGAACGGCGACGATGTGTCCTACTGGGGCAACGTAATGTGCGAGAGCAATACGTTCACTACGTCGATAGCGGTCAACGCCACCGACGAAGTGGATGCTCGCAACCATCCGAGCGGCTTCGTCATTCAGCCTCCGACGAACATCTGGGACTACAACAAGGACGGCAAGGTTAATGCCACGGACCCGACCGATGCCCGGTCGCATACAACAGGCTTCCTGACGGTGACGCGCATTACGCGCTAACGTGAATTCTGCGAGGAGGGGCGCCCCCTGGCGTCAGGGGGCGCCACCATGGAAAGGTTGATTTAGTTTCTCACATCTTTATGAAGGAGGTAAGGTCTATGAAGAAGCTTCTAATTGGTGTAGTCGCCGTGTTGGCGACCGCTGGGTTGGCCATGGGGTCGGCCTTTAGCATCCCGCAGGTGACCGATGCTGTAGCCGGCCAGACGGTTGTGGTTCCGATCTCAGCGACCGGCGCTGCGAACATTGTTGGTTTGAACCTGACCCTGGAAGTGGCGGCTCCGCTGGAGATCGTCGGTATGGACCTGAATGGCAGCGTCTACGGCGGCAATAATACGGGTCTGCAGACGATTCTGTATCCAGAGGCTCCGACGCCGCAGGTTGCCATGGCCCAGACGACCACGAACACTGGTTCGGTGACGTTGCCGGGTCTGCTGGCGAACGTGTCGATCAAGGTTCCTGACGGCACTGCGGAGGGGGACTACTTCTTCCGGACCACGATTCCCGACTTCGGCTTTGAGTCGGACTTCGCGGGTGTTGCGGTTGACGGTCAGGGCACGGGCATGATCCACGTGGGCGTGGTTCCCGAGCCGGCCACCGCTCTGCTGTGCCTGCTGGGCCTGCCGATGCTGCGTCGTCGTCGCGCCTAAGCATGTGGTCTCTGGGGTATATGCCCCGGACATCAGAGAACAAGGACAAGGCCGATCCATCACGGGTCGGCCTTGTCTCTTTTTTTGCGCAGTCCGTGCTCCTGCCGGACTCGATTGTTGCTTGTCCGACGAGGGGCTGCGCCTGCGTCGGAGCCGAGGTTGGCGGAGGGATCTTTGAAAAAAACGCGGCACTTTCCTTGCAGTTTGCTGTTGATTCGCTGGCAGTGGCGGGCATACAAATTTGCAGTAACCAACGCCATACTCGTTGACAGCAGGGGCAGTCAGCAGAGCTGGCGAGAGAATCTCAGGCTGAGTGGTCCGAGAACTATCCTGGAACAAGCAAGGGAGGTAAGGTCGATGAAGAAGCTTCTGATAGGTGTAATCGCGGTGTTGGCGACGGCTGGGTTGGCCATGGGCTCGGCGTTCAGTGTTCCGCAGGTGACCGATGCTGTAGCCGGCCAGACGGTTGTGGTTCCGATCTCGGCGACCGGAGCGGCGAACATTGTTGGTTTGAACCTGACCCTGGAAGTGGCGGCTCCGCTGGAGATCGTCGGTATGGACCTGAATGGCAGCGTCTACGACGGCAACAATACGGGTCTGCAGGCAATTCTGTACCCAGAGGCTCCGACTCAGCAGGTTGCCATGGCTCAGACGACCACGAACACGGGGACGGTGACGTTGCCGGGTCTGCTGGCGAACGTGTCGATCAAGGTTCCTGACGGCACTGCGGAGGGGGACTACTTCTTCCGGACGACGTTTCGCGACTTCGGCATTGAGTCGGACTTCGCGGGTGTTGCGGTTGACGGTCAGGGCACGGGCATGATCCACGTGGGCGTGGTTCCCGAGCCGGCCACTGCTCTGCTGGCCCTGCTGGGCCTGCCGATGCTGCGTCGCCGCCGCGCCTAAGTGGCGAGTTGCAGTGCAAAGACTTGGCGCATGCTGAGTAACGATTTACC
>JBJKSL010000059.1:0-4597 GCA_046704145.1 Phycisphaerae bacterium | reverse complement strand
CCGCAATACCGACCAACAGGATACCGATGGCGACCGCGTGGGCGACGTATGCGACAACTGCCCAACCACGGCCAATACGGGTCAGGCCAACAGTGATGGCGATTCTCTCGGCGATGCGTGCGACGCCTGCGACAATACTCGCCACGGCGATCCCATCGATGCCTACGGCTGCTCGACGGCGGACGACGACGATGATGGCGTCACCAACGATCTGGACGCGTGCCCGCAAACGCCCACCTTTGCACAGGTCAACCAGAACGGCTGCACCAAAGATTCCGATGGCGATAAGGTGCCGGACGGCTGCGACTGGTGTGCCAATACGCCCGCGTGCGCAATCGTGGACGCTGACGGCTGCCCTCGCGACTCCGATGGCGACGGCTACTGGGATGGCTGCGATCGGTGCATCAATGTGAACCTCCCCGCCTGTGCCGCGCTTGATGCTCAGGGCTGCGCCACCGACAGCGATGGCGACGGCGTCCTCAACGGCTGTGATATGTGCCCGGGAACTCCGCCGGGAGCGGCCGTCACCGCAGACGGCTGCCTTACCGCCGACCTCGACGAGGACGGCGTGCTCAACTGGAACGATCAGTGCGCGGATACCCCCGCGTGCGCGACGGTCGATGCGCTCGGCTGTCCACGCGATACCGACCTGGACAATGTCTACGATGGTTGCGATCTCTGCAACGACGTGAGCAAGCCGTTATGTGCCGTCGTCGGACCCGATGGCTGTCCGCTCGATGCCGACGGAGACGGCGTGTTCGACGGCTGCGACGTGTGTGCCCGCACGCCGACGTGCGCAGTGGTCGACCAGGTCGGCTGCCCGCTAGATCCCGACGGCGACGGCGTCTTCACCGGCTGCGACAAGTGCCCTACCGACCCCCACAAGATTCAGCCCGGCGAGTGCGGCTGCGGAGGCATCGACATCGATACCGACCGCGACGGCACGCCCGACTGCCTCGACGAGTGCCCGCTCGATCCGTACAAGTCCGAGATAGGCGCATGCGGCTGCGGCGAGAGCGATGCCGACGGTGACGGCGACGGCCAGGCGGACTGCTTCGATCGATGCCCCGGTGACAAGCACAAGATCGAGCCGGGTGTCTGCGGCTGCGGGGTGAGCGACGCCGACACCGACGGCGATGGCGTGCTCGACTGCAATGACGACTGCCCCTACGACAGTAGCAAGACCAAACCCGGTACGTGCGGCTGCGGCGTGGCCGACGTCGATACCAACAATAACGGCATCGCCGACTGCCTGGAGCCGCCTCCCGACAACGGCGGCAAAGATATCAACCCGCCGGACAACCCAGGCCCCACGACCAAGCCGGCCGAAGTCGACCAGATCCCGCCCGACAATCAACCAGCCTGCGGTTGCAGCCTCTGCGGCCTGGGCCTCTTCCAAAGCGGCTGGATCCTGTTGGGCCTGACCGCCATGAAACGCCGCCTCCGCAAGTGAGCCAGATACCCAAAGCTCGCAGAGGAAACCGGTTGGGGACCCCGCTTTTCGCCGCATCGCCGTGTCGCCCTGTCCCCGCGTCATTTGATTTGCCGGAATTCTCCGTCAGTCCGCCGTTGCCCGGTCACTCTCCATATGCGGGATGGAACCTCGCTGCCGCTCGACCGACGGACAAGTTGTACGTGCGTCGGAAAGGACGCAAATGTGTATCGTGCGTAGCACAGGAGTATTGGTGCCTCGGGCCGGCCGGAACGGCTCCCGTCGGGATGTCCCCAACAAAGAACGCTCTTCGGACGATGCCCCCTGCGCTCAACCAGGCTGCCTGCCGCCAGACAGACTCGCCCCCTCCAAGAGCCCTTGCGAAGCCTTTCGGCGGCTGATCCTGCCCCAGATCGCCCAGGGCCACAGCGCCAATCGCATCTACCTGTACCTCAGATCGCATGGGTTCACCGGCAGCTATGCCAGCGTTAGCCGATATGTGCGACGCTATCGCCAAATCACCAGTTCATCATCGTCGGCCCCTAACTGCACCCCCGATCCCGACGACAATAATGCCGCTGCCCACATCGCCCCTTGCCGACAACACTGGACGGCCGGAGGCCAATGCCCCGGTTGGACTGACAGCATAATCTGCGCGGGCGCGCGCCGCTGAAACTCTTCACCACGGCGTACGACTGCCAAGCCGACCGCTAGAAGTACGGCGTATCTTCCCACGGAATGCGCTCAAGCAACTTCCAAGCCCAGTCGGGCAAAGACACAGCGTCTCTCTGATAAACTTCAAATTCCCGAGTCCCCGGCTCCCACACAGCAGCTTCCTTCTCGTTCAGACGCCTCGTACTCCCATCGCTCAGCGTCAGATCCACCCAACCCGCCAGCACCGCTATCCTTGCGCGCTGCGGACCGGCATCGATCATCGCCCGCCCCCCTCTGAGATCGCCCTCCACGAACCCCGCATAGAAATGAAAACTCCCCGGAGCCTGAACTATGATCTTCCCCTTCTTGAGCGAGACTTCCGTCTCCGAAGGTATCACCGTCGTGTCCGGACCGACCAACAGGACTCTTTTTCCCGTCAGCCGAAGCAAGCTCACGTGATCCCGATCCGTCGAAAACGACTTACCGTCCCCTATGCGCGAACGCTCTACGGTATAGCCGCGACCAGCGTATGCGGCAATCGCAAGACTCTCCGCATCCGGCAGCGATTCCGAGGCTCTCACCGACCGATAGCCCGACCGAATCCCCACAAAAGCCAGCACAAAAGTCGCAGCCAACGCCAAAGGCATCAGATAAGCACGCACTCGCCGACGACGGTAGCGGCGGTACGCCCCGCTGCTTAGCCGCTCCAATGTGGCCGCGTCCAACTCCGCCGCTCCAGCAACCGGTTCAGCCTCCAGCATCCTCCCCAACTGCTCGACCTCGCGCAGGAATTCCGCTGCTTCCTGGTTACGACGGACCAGCTCGCGGCCGCGCACATCCGAAGCCTCGTCGCCGACCCCGCCGGCCAACCCGAGCAAATCACTCCTGTCCTGTTCCGTCAACATGAGAGATTACCGCCTCAAGGCAGCAGGCCTCTGTCCTTGGCCATACGCCTCAATCGCATAATGCCCTTCTTGTAGCAGTCCACCACCGTACTGCGAGGCAGCTCCATGAACCGCGTCAGTTCCGCCATCGTCATCCCTAAAAGGTGGTGCCCCAAAACAGTCTGCTGCTCTCGTGGATGCAACTGCTCGACCAGCGCCTGCAGCTTGCCGCGACCGTCGCGCGACTCCCCCCCACCTTGCGCTCCGCACACCGACGTATCCGGCTCGATCTCGAGCAATGGACCCATCTTGCGCTTGCGACGAAGATGCTCCAGAATCACGTTCCGCAGAATGCCCTCGACAAGGCTCCACGACACGTCCTCGCGCACGCGCTTGGTATCACCAATCACAGCGCACAGACGGGCAAACACCTCTTGCGACATGTCCTCAGCCAGATGTGGGTCGCGGGTGAATCCCCGACACCGCTGAAGCACGGCGGCCCCGTACCTCTCCACGGCTTCCTTCAGACGGTCGGCTCGCGTTGTCGACAAATCTACGCCCGTCCTTCCCATTCACCCAGGAAGGACATGTTAACATACCAGACAGTGCCCCTGCCATTCAGAATTGGCGGAACATTTTCACCGGTTTTTTCTAGTCACCTAGCCTTCTGGCCACTCAGTCCTATCGCTGCCCTCCGCTGAAATGACCGTAACTTGCCACAACCCGGCAATCTCTGCCTCAGGTTTTGTTAATCCCCGAGCTTGACTGAGGCCACCTTTGAGGCATAGCAACCGGCGTAAAGGCGTCACTTCAGTGCCGGCGCAAGCAGCCCCTCCTGTCGTGGCCCAGTTGTTCTCGTTTGAGGGCCATGGGCCCCGAGGCAAAATAGGAGAGGAACAGTGCTCAGGCAGTTTTGTTGTGCTCTAGTCGTGTCGGCTCTTGTACTTTCCACCGCACATGCCGTCGTGCTCACCGATGACACTGGCGACGCCGCAGACTACTTCGGGGCCGGCGTGACCCCGCTGGACCTGCAGACCGTCACCGTGACCCCTTCCGCCCAGTCCGTTCATTTTGACCTCGCGTTCACCACCGCCCCCGACCCCTTTGCCTTTGGCGGATACATCGACCTCGATACCGACATGGACCCCAGCACCGGCAGCGGAAGCCATCTGGACGATCTGGGCCTGCTGCCCCCCTTCGAAGGCGTGGACTACTACCTCGAGATGACCTTCTACTCCGTGAACCTCTACAAGATCGGCCACGTTGAGACCCAGATTCCCACGAACATCGACCTCGCCTACACAGGCAACTCAGTCAGCTTTGATCTGCCCCTGAGCTACGGAACGCCGCCGACTTCCCTCATCTCAGGGTCGAGCTTCGGCATGATTACCACTGTTGGTAACTATGGCATGCCCACTGACTATGCTCTCGACGGCCAATCCTTCTTCGTCGTTGATGTTCCCGAGCCCGCCTCCGCACTGCTGGTCCTCGTCGGTCTCCTTGGCATCCGCCGACGCTCGAATAACAAGCAAGGCTGACCGCGAGCGACAGTGGCAAGGCCCGTCGCGGGTGTGGCCAGCTCACTTGGCACGTCGTAGCCCAGCCGACCTCGGCTGGGGATTTCAAG
>JBJKSL010000058.1:0-4233 GCA_046704145.1 Phycisphaerae bacterium | reverse complement strand
TACATAACACGCAGGGTGCGCCGGCTTGGTTTGGGTACGGGCGGATGCAGGCAGGGGTGATCAGGCCACGGCGACGCAGTGCATGATTCGGCCGACGAGGCCTTCGAGGTCGTACTTGCGACTGCAGTCTACGGGCAGGAAGGCTCCGTGGGCTACGTCGGTTGAGAGGATGATCATGCGGTCGTGCTGGACGGCGTAGCCCATCTCCTGCGGCTGGTGGCCGATGACGAAAAAGTCGACCTCCCAGGCCTCGGCGAGTTTGTCGAGCAGTGCCGGGGTGTGACGCCGACCCCAGACCAGTTGGTAGATCATGCCGCCTTCGGTCAGGTCCAGCTTGTCCGCCGGTTGATAGACGCAATTCGCGTCGAACTCGTGCAGGTGATAGACGTCGGGCAGCGAGTGGGCAAAGAACATGCCGTTTTCGGTGCGGGCGGCGACCGGAAAGGATGCGATGAATGCGTCGATGGCCTGCAGGGCCTTGTCCACCTGAGCGGAACCGACGACCTCGGCCACGCCGCGTTCGAACTCGTCGGTGACCAGCCGGCCACCCTTGGTGATCTCGTGGTTCTGGAGTTGGGCCAACTCGTGGTTGCTCTGCAGGAAGTGCACCTGCTCGGGAAAGAAGATCTTCCATTGGGCGGCGTCGAGCATCAACTCCACGGAGCGGTCCATCCAATCGGGGCCGGAGGGCTCGGCGTGGATCATCTCGTGCAGCAGGATATGCCGTACTGGTGTCGTTTCGAGCTGGCAGTAGCGGACGAGTTTTTCAAAGTTGCGGCGGTTGCCGTGCAGGTCACCGGTCATCACCACTTGGCCGTAGTTAGCGAAGCGCAACAAGGAGCCGTCGCGCAGCGGATCCTCCAAGTTGAGCTCCGTTGCCTGCTTGAGAGTGTCGATAGCGGAATCTGCGACGGTCATGCGGCCGTATCACCCGATGGGGACGTAATCGCCTGCATCGGCCCTCGTTTACCACGAATGGCGGGCCCGGTCAATGTGGCTTGGTTCTTGTCGAGAATGTGCTGGGCCAACTCCAACCGACGGATGACCTCGGCCATATTGCCCGGCCGCTCCTGAGGATTGGCGCGGCAGCAGTCCATGACCAGGCGGCTCAAGGCGGTGGGCACGTTGGGATTGATCTGCTCGGGGGGCAGGGCCTGTTTGGGACCGACGAGGTCGTAGCCGCTTCGGCGTTTCTTGCTGGGCATGACCGTGGGATAGTTTTGCCCGGTGATCGCCCAGTACAACGTGGCCCCGAAGTTGTAGACGTCGGTCCGCTGGTCGAGGGGGATTCGTCGCTCGACCTGCTCGGGGGCGATATAGTCGGGCGTGCCCTGAATGCGTTCCTTTACGTGGCCGATTTTGCAGGCCATGCCGAAGTCGATGATCTTGACCTCGCCATCGTTGCCGATCATGACGTTGTTGGGCTTCATGTCGGTGTGGATGTAGCCCATCTGGTGCAGCGCTTCCAGCCCGTGGGCCACCCGCAGGAAGATCCCCAGCAGGCCGTGGGTGCCCAGCGGGCCGACCTGTTCGAGGGTCCGGCCGTCCACGTATTCCATGAGGATGTGCAGTTCGCGGGTGCGGAACAGGCGTCGCATGCGGCGCATTTCGAAGCTGCGCCGCAGGTAAGGGTGGTTGAGCTGGCGAGAGATGTCGTAGTCGTTGACCGCCTGGATGAGGAAGCGGTCATCGTCAGTGGCCCGGCGGCAGACGCGTTTCAGCGCGACCATCTCGCCGGTGCGCTGATTCTCCGCCAGCCAGATGGTTGCCCGCGCACCGGTTCCCAACCGCTCATAGATAGTGTAACCAGGTACCGTGAAGCTCACTTAACAAATCCCGAATTGGGCAGGATATCCTTTCTGAGGGCCTGCGAGCCCTCAAGGCCGGGGCGACTGGCACAAGGCGGGCTATTGTATGAGCCCCCCAAGTTAGACGTCAACCGTCCCGAACATCAGAGCTATCGGCTAGTTAGGTCGCGGTTTTCACTAGAGGAACACCGTGCGGAGGCGGCAGGAGCGGGATTGGGGCGCCGGTGGGGTTCATAACTCACGGCTTTCCCCAAACAAAAAGGCGACCCGAAGGCCGCCTTTGGAGTACTTTTGAGCTGCTCGACGCACTAGCGTCCGCTTCGCGAGGGCCTCGGCGGGGTAGCCGTGCTCTTGCGGGGCGGCGTAGGGGCCGACGGGACGGCCAGCATGTCGTAGTGGATCTGCTCGCCGGAGATGGAGCACTCGCGTTGGAGGAGTTGCACCAGTTCGCGGGCACGCGTCCACTGAGCGCGGGTCACCTCGTTGGAGTTATCGGACGCCAGCAGGCCGATGCGGACGACGCCCGCGTTGCCGACGGACTCATGATTTTGCCACAGGGGTGTAGAGAAGGCGCGGCCGTCGCGGCTGATGACAAAGTGCGATGGCGGGGTCTTGCCCACAGGCTGTTGTGGGTCGAGTTGGATGCTACTCCAATTACCGGAGCCGGCGCCCTGATGAATGATGCTCATCAGTTCCGTTTGCACGGTGGCTGCGGGTAGTCGCTTGGGTTGGACCCAATCGAGCAGAGCTGCGCCGATGGTCATCGAGGCCACGAGGCAGCCCAGTGTCCGTGCCATCCGCCTATTGCGTTGTGCCGCATCGTCGGTTGTTTTGCGATGCGTTTTGGGTGTGCCCATGCTTCGGCTCCATCCGAACATGCTAAGGCAAGTTTGTACTATAGCTATCGGATCAACGCAATATCTGACCGGGAACTTTTTTCGGTTGAATTGAACATTTATTGGGCGTTGTGCAGCTTGAGATGCAAACCAGCAGAACTGACGACGAGCTTTTTATCGGGCCATGCAAAAAGTGTGCGTTCTGCATCGCCGACGCGAACAGAAAAACCGCATGAACAGCTCCAATTGCGCTTGGTATTACTTGATTGTTGCTCGATCCGCAGCGCTATCGACGTGGTCGTTGGAGAGTTGGCCGGCGGCCCAGCGCAGCAGCGCAGTGTTGTCATCGTTTGGCTGGTCGTTGTCGTCATCGCTGCTCGCTTTCGTCGTCGGCTCGGTGGCAGCGCTCGGCTGTGTCGTGGTTCGCTGCGTAGCCTTGATGCCTAAAGCGTCGAGCATGGCTTTGACGCGCGCTTGAACCCCGGTCGGACAGCCTTGTACAACCTCAAGCTGTACGCGGGCGTCGGGCGTATCGTGCAGGATGGTCCGGAGCTGCTCGCCGGCGGCGCCGAGTGCGATCGGCTTGCCCCCCAGGAACAGCCGCCCGGTGCGGTCGAGCTGCAGCCTCCACGGCCCCGGCCGAATAATCAGCACGCAGGGCGTGCCGACCGGCGGGATGGCTGGGGTGTTCGGCTCCAGCCAGAGCTCGGGATTGCTTGCCGTGTGATGGCGAGGGATGGCCACGATGGCGGATTCGAAGTCGACGACGGCCACCACCGTGCCCTCTTCGTCGGCGGCGATGGCCCCGTTGTCCAACCGGAGAGAGCCTGCGAACACCCAGGTCTGCTGCTCCAGAGGGGCGGACAGCTTCGCCCGCCGGAGCCAGGCCTCGATGGGCACCTCCTTGTGGACACCGTTCGCGTCCCAGGCGACAGCCAGTTCCAGGGGCTGGCCCGATGCCGGCTCGATCTCGCCGGTGGGCAGCATCCGCAAGGGCCGGCCGGGGGTGAGGCCGAGCAGACCCATGGCCTGGTACACGTGCAACGGCCGAGCGAGAACCACGATGATGCTTTCGTACTCGCGGGTGTTCGGCGAGCAGGCGAAGAGTTCCAGCAAGCCCTGCCGCATGCAGACTTTAGCGTCGACCTCCACCTGATGTGCGGGGTAGTTGATGCGCAGGCCGGACTTGAACTGGACGACCTGGCCGACTGGATGAGTCGTTGGTGATGGTGGCTTGAGATCCTCGCCGAATGCCAGCCCGTAGATTGCCAGCACCAGAGCGAAGGATATGGGCGAAAGCGATTTCAAGTCCTGGCCTCTTGTTTGCGAACTGCCTCGACCGTGTTCCGCAGCAGCATGCTCACCGTTACCGGTCCTACGCCGCCCGGCACCGGCGTGATCGCGCCGGCCACCTCACGCACGGTTTCGAAATCCACGTCCCCCACCGTCCGCGAGACCTTGTTACCTTCCGCATCGGTGCTCTGCACGCGGTTGATGCCCACATCGATGACCACCGCCCCCGGTTTCACGTGATCGCGGCCGATCAGCCCGGCCTTGCCCGCCGCCACCACCAGCAGATCCGCCCGCGA
>JBJKSL010000057.1:0-5150 GCA_046704145.1 Phycisphaerae bacterium | reverse complement strand
CCAAGTTCTATCTGCTGGCCATGTTCTTTGTGGTGTTTGATCTCGAAGCGGTGTTCGTCTTCGCCTGGGCCGTGGCGGCTCGCGATGCAGGATGGGCGGGATACGTTGAGATGCTGGTGTTCATCGTCGTGCTGATGATCGGCCTTGTCTACCTCTGGCGATTGGGAGCACTGGACTGGAGCACCACTCGACAGCGGTTGCCGCACAGCCTGTCAGATACCTCTGCCAAACAATGAACGACACAACTCTGACAACAACGAATCTGCCGCAGCCGCAGAGCCCCTCCCCCACCGCAGATGAGGCGATTCGCCATCACGTCGTGCTGGGGCGACTGCAGGATCTTCTGGCTTGGGGGCGCAAGAACTCCATTTGGCCGTTCAACTTCGGGCTATCCTGCTGCTTTGTAGAGATGGCCACCAGCATCACCAGCAAGTACGACATCGCCCGCTTTGGGGCCGAAGTGATTCGCGGCACACCACGTGAGGCAGACCTGATCGTTATCGCCGGCACGGTGTTCATAAAGATGGCCCCCATCGTGCGGCGGCTCTACGAACAGATGATGGAGCCGCGTTGGGTGATCTCCATGGGCTCCTGCGCGAATTCGGGCGGTATGTATGACATCTACAGCGTGGTGCAGGGCGTGGACTCGTTCCTGCCGGTGGATGTGTACGTGCCGGGGTGCCCGCCAAGTCCGGGAGCGTTCATGGAAGGGCTTCTCCTGTTGCGCGACCTGGTGGGGACGGAGAAGCGCCCGCTGAGTTGGGTGGTCGGGCCGCAAGGTGTGCAACGCCCGGTCATGCCATCGCAGCGAGTTCTCAAGCGGCCGGAAAGGCAACAGCTCACTGAATTGCGTCCGCCGGAGGAGGTCTGACTGAGGGTCTCTGCCGTTATCGTCTCATCAACCATGAATGGGCAACAGGATATCAGTGCAGATCTTCGCGGCCGTTTTGGCGAGGCCATTCTCGCCGAGCAGTCCACGCGCGACGAGATTCCCACCTTGTGGGTATCACGCGACAAGCTGGTCGACGTGTTGCGCTATCTGAAGTACGAGGTACCGCAGCCTTACCGCATGCTCTACGACCTGCTGGGCATCGACGAGCGCACCCGCGAACACCGCGGCGAGCAGCCTCAAAGCGATTTCACCGTGGTTTACCATCTGCTGTCCTTCGAACGCAATGCCGACGTTCGCATAAAAGTACCGCTCATGGGTGATTCGCCTTCGTTGCCGACGATCACGCATCTCTGGCCGGCAGCCAACTGGTACGAGCGTGAAATCTGGGACATGTTTGGAGTCTGCTTTGACGGGCATCCGCACCTGGTCCGCATCCTCATGCCGCTCGACTGGCAGGGGCATCCTCTACGCAAGGATCATCCCGCTCGGGCCACGGAGATGGGGCCTTTCCGCCTATCGTATGAAAAGGAGGACGCCGAACAAGAGGCCCTGCGGTTTCGGCCGGAGGAATGGGGTCTGCAGCAAAGCCGCGAGGGTAGCGACTTCATGTTCCTCAACTTCGGACCGCATCATCCCGGAACGCATGGCGTGCTTAGACTTGTGCTGCAACTCGATGGCGAGGAGATCGTCGACGTCGCGCCCGACATAGGCTTTCACCACCGCGGTGCAGAGAAGATGGGCGAGCGGCAATCCTGGCACACGTTCATCCCCTACACCGATCGCATCGATTACCTCGGCGGAGTGATGAACAACTTCCCCTACGTGATGGCGGTCGAGAAGTTGGCCGGCATCGAGGTGCCCGACCGGGCCAAGGTGATCCGCATCATGATGGCGGAGCTGTTTCGGGTGATCAGCCACCTGGTCTGGTACGGCACCTTTGTGCAGGACGTGGGAGCCATGTCGCCCGTGTTCTACATGTTCACCGACCGTGAGCGGGCGTTCCGCATCGTCGAAGCCGTCTGCGGAGCCCGCATGCACCCCAACTGGTTTCGCATCGGCGGCGTGGCCCAGGATCTGCCAGAAGGCTGGGATCGGCTGGTGGGCGAGTTCACCCGCTACATGCGGCCGCGACTCGACGAGTACGACCGCATCGCCATTGGCAACCGCATCTTCAAGGCCCGCACGCAAGGCATCGGACGATACACCGTCGAGCAGGCCATCGAATGGGGCGTCACCGGCCCGGGCCTGCGGGCTTGCGGCTTTCAGTGGGATTTTCGCAAGAAGCGGCCATATTCCGGCTACGACCAGTTCGATTTCGAAATCCCCATCGCTCACGGCGGTGATTCCTATTCCCGCGGTCAAGTGCGCGTCGGGGAGATGCGGCAGAGCCTGCGAATCATCGATCAATGTCGGGCCAACATGCCCGCCGGGCCTTACAAGTCCGAGCATCCGCTGACCACGCCTCCGCTCAAAGCATACACCATGCACGACATCGAGACGCTTATTGACCACTTCCTGGGCGTGTCCTGGGGACCGGTGATTCCACCGGGAGAGGCGATGGTGAGCATCGAGGCCACCAAGGGCAACAACGGCTACTACCTGATCAGCGACGGCAGCACCATGCCATATAGAGTGCGCATACGTACGCCGTCCTTTCCTCACATTCAGATGGTACCGTTAATCAGTCGCGGGCTGATGGTCGCGGACCTGATCGCCATTTTGGGCAGTGTGGATTTCGTATTGGCCGATGTCGACCGCTAGACGCACGGGACGGGCACGATACATGCTTTACATGTGGGACCGGCTTCCAGCCGGTCAGGACCGGCAAGATGCCGGTCCCACACAAGACGTACCAAGCCCCTCCCTCACAGGACAGAAGACCGGCAAAGGACAGCGACGGAGTTGCGCATGCTGACGGAGCACGAGAAGAAGGAGATCGCCGCGGAGCTCTCTCGTTGCGTGGAGCCGCGAGCGGCTGCATCGGATGCACTCAAGATCGTCATGCGCCGCACGCGATGGATTTCCGACCAGGAGATTGCAGAGGTCGCCGAGGTCCTGGGCATGACTCGGGACGAGTTGGACGGCATCGCCACGGCTTACAGCCTGATATATCGCCAGCCGGTTGGCCGCCACGTGATCCTGATTTGTGACAGCGTCAGTTGCTGGGTGATGGGCTACGATTCGTTGTTGGCGTATTTCAAGCAGCGGGTGGGCATCGGCTTTGGCGAAACGACGGACGACGGTCGCTTCACACTGCTGCCGGTATGTTGCCTGGGCTATTGCGACCACGCTCCTGCCATGATGATCGACGAGGATCTCTACGGCGACCTCGATGCCGGACGAATGGAGAGCATCCTGAACAGCTATCAATGAGTGCCATTCATATGGATAGGCCGTTGACACAGCATATACCTGCCAGCGGAGAGCCGCTCGATCTGAACGCCTACCATCGCGTGGGTGGCTACAGGGCTCTGCTAAAGGCGTTCAAGAGCATGACGCCACAGGACGTGCAGCAGGCAGTCAAGAATTCCAATCTGCGCGGCCGAGGGGGTGCCGGTTTTCCCACCGGAACCAAGTGGGCATTTACGCCAATGGGCGACGCGGCACGACATCCGAAGTACCTGATCGTCAACGCCGACGAGATGGAGCCCGGCACCTTCAAGGATCGGCTGCTGTTGGAAAGTACGCCGCATCAGATGGTTGAAGCGGCCATCATCAGTGCCTACGCCATCGAGGCCGAGCACGCCTACATCTTCCTGCGCTGGGCGTACAAGCGGGCGGCCGCCGCTCTGAACATCGCAATTGCCGAGGCCTACGAGGCCGGCTACCTGGGCAAGAACATCCTCGATACGGGTTATAACCTGGATCTGTCTTTACATGTCAGTGCCGGCAGATACATGTGCGGGGAGGAGACCGGCCTTTTGGATGCTCTGGAAGGTCGCAGGCCGATTCCGCGAACCAAGCCGCCGCACGCACAGATCTGCGGCCTGTGGGGCAGGCCGACGATCGTCAACAACGTGGAAACGCTCTGCAATGTGCCGCACATCATCGAACGCGGCGCGGAATGGTTCAAAGCGCTCAGCCGAACAGATGACGGTGGCACCAAGCTCTACGGCGTCAGCGGCAGAGTGAAAAAGCCCGGCCTGTGGGAACTGCCCATGGGTACGCCAATCGGCGAGATCGTCGAAGAGCACGCTGGCGGCATGCGCGAAGGCTACAAGCTGCGTGCGGTGATCCCCGGTGGAGCATCGACGGAGTTTGTCCTCCCCGAACACTTCGATGTGCCCATGGACTTCGAACATATGCCGCAAGCCGGCAGCCGTCTGGGCACCGGCACCATGATCGTCCTCGACGATCGCACCTGCCCGGTGGGCATGGTCGCCAACCTGATGCGCTTCATCGCTCGCGAGTCCTGCGGCTGGTGCACGCCGTGCAGGGAGGGCCTGCCCTGGGCGGACAAGCTGGTCTCGGCCATCGAAGCCGGACAAGGCGAACTCGAGGATCTGGCTCGGCTGCAGGAACTCACCTGGCTCATGGCCATGGGACACACGTTCTGTGCGCTCGCTCCGGGAGCAATGGAACCGCTGGCCAGCGCATTGAAGTTCTTTCGGCAGGATTTCGAGCAGCACATTCGGGAGCATCGTTGCCCCTGGAGATAGGCAATGTGGACCATCTACATCGATGACGTTCCGTATGAGGTCCCTGAAGGCCAGAACCTGCTGCATACCTGCCTATCACTGGGCTTCGATCTGCCCTACTTCTGCTGGCACCCGGCCATGCACTCCGTAGGGGCCTGCCGGCAGTGTGCCGTCAAGCTGTTCAGGGATGCCGACGACAAGAAGGGCAGGATCGTGATGGCCTGCATGACCATGGCTGCGAACGGCACGCGGCTGTCCATCGACGATCCCGAAGCCAAGCGGTTGCGCAGCGGCGTGGTCGAACTGCTGATGACCAACCATCCGCACGACTGTCCGGGTTGCGACGAGGGCGGAGAGTGCCACTTACAAGATATGACGGTGATGACCGGGCACGTTTACCGGCGTTTTAGATTCAGGAAACGCACGTATCACAATCAATACCTGGGGCCGTTCGTCCATTGCGAGATGAACCGTTGCATTCAATGCTATCGCTGCGTGCGTTTTTATCGCGATGCCGCTGGAGGCAGGGATTTCGACGTGCTCGGCTGGCACAATCACGTGTACTTTGGCCGGCACGAGGACGGCGTGCTGCAGAACCCGCTCAGCGGTAACCTGGTGGA
>JBJKSL010000056.1:0-4020 GCA_046704145.1 Phycisphaerae bacterium | reverse complement strand
CTGTATGGCATCGTGCGATAGCATCGTGGATTACATGAACGCCTGCGCGCAAGGCTGGTCGACATTCCGCATTCACAAGCCGGAGGAAAGCAACCTGCCAGCCGAATGCACCTGTCCGGCCGAATCCAGAGATCGGCTCTGCATTCAATGCGGGCTATGCAACGGCAACGCCGACAAGCAACGGCACATATCGATAACCGTGCATGGCGTCATGGCTCATCAATTCCAGAAAGACGGGGGGACCGCATGAAAGGCTACACGTTAGGGCCAAAGACGCACAACGAGCGTTTCCCCGGTGATCACCTGGCGGTTGATGCGTGGGAGGTATTCCGCGGCGGGGTATTGGTGGCCCGCGTCTTCAGCAGCAACGCCTACCCCGGCCGGTTCACGGTTAGCGTGAATCCCATTCGCTGGGCAGGCAGGACGCCAGACGCCAAGGGGATGGAAGCATTCAAGTACTACGATAGCGGGCCCATAGACACGCTAACGCAAGCTTTCGCATGGGCGCAGCGTCAGTGTGAGCACTTCGTGGAATTCCGCAAACGCGACCGCAAGGCTTGGCGATACTGCGGATTCAATATCCAGCCTTACCGCGGCGCGGGTGGCCGATGGTGGTGGCGAGTTTACTGGGCTATCGACAGTTCGACGGGCTACGGCACCAAGGCTCTGGCCCGCGCGGGTATCGATCGGCACCTTACAACACCATAAGGGGGGCAAGCTATGCCATCGCCAAGATTGGGCGCGGGTGATAAGGCTGTCATCCGCCAGATTGTAAGCCGTTTTCACGTAGGCCAGCGGTATTCTGATGTTCTGCGCTACCTAGTGAGCCGAACCAAGCCTAAATCGTGGAAAGCAACCCGGCGCAGTATCCGCCGGGCAATTGTTCGCGAGATGTGCAAGGTACACCGCGAAAACCGGCGGATTTACGCGCAAGTCATGTCCGGCCGGTTCTGAGATGAGCCGGTAGATAGGCGTTGTCGAGAACAACGCGGCGGGGTGAGCCCGCCTGTATGCGCCCGGATAGCCGGACGTGGATTGATGGGCTCACGACGAACCGTGCACGCTGCGCGGATGGCCCTGAATAAATGGCTAGGCGCGGAATTGCCGCGCGGGAATTCGGCCGTGATCTTGGCTGTACTTGTGCGCAATACCGCGGCCATGCTCCAGCGATGAGACGGGCAGGTGCGGCCGTCCGTTGTCGCCGTTGAAGATGAATAGAGCGGCAGACCCGAGAGAACGGCCGGACGGTTAGTTAGCTGGCCGTGATGGCAAATAGGCTTTGCAGGATTGTGCCGCCCTGCGCGGCCGGTACTTGCTGACAACTGCGAATGGTGCGGGTGCACTGCACGCCCGTGCGCAGCTGATAAATGGCGAGCACCCAAAAACCAAAATGGAAAACCCCTCAGGCAGCGCTCGCCGACGAGCGCGAGATAGTTACAGCAACCGGCCCGCGTCGCAGCCGCGGCGGACATGGTTGCCAAAGGACAAGAACGGAGCTTCATATATGGCCAGTACGCCAGGCAAAACCAGGAGAGTTAAGAGACCGCGCAGGCCGACGCCCGCGGCGATTTACGCCCGCTTCAGCCCGCGGCCGGATGCCGAAGAATGCGAAAGCTGCGAAGTGCAGATCGCGGCTTGTCGGCAGTACGCGGAGAAGCAGGGCTACGTGCTGGTTGGCGAGCCCTTCTGTGATCAGGCGGTAAGCGGAAAGGACGGCATCGACGAGCGGCCGGGCTTGTTCGCCGCACTGCAAGCCACACCACGCGGCGGTGTACTCATCGTGCACTATTTCGACCGGCTGGCTCGCGACTACATGATCCAACAAATGGCGATCGAACGCGCCAAGGGCAAGGGCGTGAGGATCGAAGCGGTCAACGGCGACTGCAACGGCGATGAGCCCACTAAGGTGCTCATCCGCGGCATTCTGGCCCTGGTGGCCCAGTTCGAGCGTGCCGAGAAAGCCGCTCGCACTTCCGTCTACATGCGCCAGCATCAGGCTCGCGGCAGGATGATGTCGCATCCGAACACTACCCCCTACGGCTACGTCTGCGACCCGGACGACTTGGCCCAGTGGAAAGAAGCCAGGGCAGAGGCCAAGGCCAAAGGGCAGAAGCCGCCAAGCATGCAGGTGCGTCTGGTACCAGCCATCGAGGAACAGGAGGTTATCCAGCTCATCCACGAGTACGCAAACGAAGGCCACGGCGTGCGGGCCATCGCCACCCGCCTGGAAGAAGATGGCTTCCACGCTCGCAACGGCAAGAAGTTCAACCCCAGCACCATCTAGCAGATCCTCGATCGCGAGTACCACGGCGTCGATGGCGAAGAGGACGCGACGGCGGCGTGAGTGCAGCCGTTGCCGAGCCTCCCTGTCACGCCGTTGCCCCGTTGCCTGGTTACCCCGTGGCCGCGCCGCCGAGCAACAGGCCAACCGGGCGACCGAGCAACTGGGTGCCCGCGCGGCCGAGCGACGGCGCGAAATGGCAACGGGGTGACGCGGTGTGGTGTAACCGCCCTACCGCCACTCAGTGATTCGCAATCCCCTTGCGATAAATGGGGACATCAGGCCACGCAGCAAGCCCGCCGGTGGGTACACTCGTGCATTAGGCCGCGGACGCCTGTTTTGCGTTCTTGTCGCAATCCCCTTGCGACAAAACGATGGTTCTGGCCGTCTTGTCCGCCGGGTCGTAGCCGAGCGACGGGGCAACCAGTCGCACGGCCCCCTTGGTAATCAGGTGACCCGACGATAAGTCCACGCGGAGACCACGGGACAGGCCGACGGCGCAACAAGGCAACTGGGTGACCGGCGTCCGGCTGTGACTGGCCACTTCTCGCCCGTCCCACTCCAAGGACAAAACCACGTAATCGCTAGAAGAACGCGCCAGAACGTTTGCCGGGGTACTCTGCTACGCGGCGGCGTGCTCGGACGCAATGGCGCTCGCCTGCCCCCCATCTGAGGTGGGGACGGTTCGTTGCGCCCTCCGCGGAATAGGCTCATTTGCAGCGATCAGGTCTCGGAGCCGGTATACCAAGCACCTGACATATGCCCCGTGGTTGGGTCTAGGATCGAAACGGGAAGACTTGCTCTCCACAATCACGCCCAGCCGCTTCTGGCATTCCTCGCAGATATCAAAGGTGATTTCTGCACATGAAGGCTTATGGGCGAATTTGGAAAAAGGACTCTGATAGAAGATTCCAATTGACTCCAATTGGCTCGCCTCTGCCAGGACCAGACCACAAACATCACACTTGTACAAATTCATTTTTCAATCCTCTTCTTCGACGCGGCTTGGTCTATCGCCGCTTTTTTTTCTTCACCTGCTAGTAAACCCATTAGCAATCCCCTTCCGACAGAAAGAGGGTTTTGACCGTCTTATCCGCGGGGCTGTAGCCGAGCCGGTGCGGGTACAGCGGACATCCTGTTGCCGTGCATTGTCGGACCTCTTTGGCATCCCAGCCGCAACACAGAAGGCAGTGACAGCGGGCCGAGGCCTTCAAACTCCGGCCGCCCATCGCCCGTTTGTACAAGCCCCGGTACTTCTTGGGGACTTCAAGCGTTCGCATATCAAGCTCCCGTCTGATTCCCTACGTTCACGTCGTGTAGAGTTGTCCTCCCAATCGCAGCCAGCGGGCCCATCCAGAAGCGTCACGATGGGTGAACGACCGGGGTGCCGCTCGACTTGGATAAGGCCAGCTGATTCAAGCCATCGCAGACCACGACTGACGGCCTTGGGGCCAACGCCCAGTTCTCGCAGATCCTTGTGCGATACCTTCACAGTCAGCGATTTCTTAAGACCGTGCCAATGCCAAAGAGCGATGCCGATCGCACCCGCTTTCCCCGGCAGCGAAAATGCCTGCACCAGCCACAGCCACGGGATTGGTCCCTTCAGAAATCGTCCTCCACAACGTTTCGACCTGGGGGGTAGCTTTGGTCTGCAGGTCTTTAATGTGGGCCGATTCAGCCTCAGTTTCTCAACTGCAAGTCGCCCATCCATGAACACACTCATTGATTAAGAGAAAGAT
>JBJKSL010000055.1:0-2720 GCA_046704145.1 Phycisphaerae bacterium | reverse complement strand
ACGCAGCGTTGCTGGGGTTTTACGGATTGGTAGTGGCAGCGCTGATCTATTTCCAGAAAGGCAGCGCGCCCAGCAGCGTCAAAGACCTCAACCTGCTATTCTCTGATCCGGTAAGTCTCGTGGTACTCGCATTGATGACGTTCAGCGTTCCCATGAACATGATCGGGCTGTCCAGCACACAAGCCGTCGATGGCCTGAATCCGCTGAAATTCGGGGCGTCGATCGGCAAGACGATAGGTCACTACATCTTCCTGTTCTTGATCATCG
Source organism: Phycisphaerae bacterium (assembly GCA_046704145.1). Taxonomy (GTDB): domain Bacteria; phylum Planctomycetota; class Phycisphaerae; order UBA1845; family PWPN01; genus JACQVT01. The sequence continues at coordinate 2,453 of JBJKSL010000055.1, read as the reverse complement.
TTCTGTACCTGGGTTTCTCGGTGGGTATCAGCTATGCGGTCATGGGCTGGGCCGGTCCGACGATCATGAAAGCGATGCAGGGATCCAAGGATGGCCTGGCGAAGGTCATGCTGTCCGCCTTGATGGGGCTTGGGGCATGGGCGGTGCTGATCGGCATGGCTTTGTGGTTTGCCTACGCCATGGGGCGGATTCTGGGCCTGTTCTCGCGTACGTATCGCAGCCGGTTGTCATTCGAGCTATAAGTTGCTTAGTCGCGATCAGGCCACCACCTTTCCTCGAACCGCGTCAACTCCGTGACGCAGATCGACGGCAACAAGTTGCCTCGGTCCTTGAAGAGGATATCTGACGCCGCGGAACCGCGAATGCCGGTTGAACATCTGCTGTCGGACGGATGTCCGCCGCAGACCGGGATTTGCTCATCTGGGAACTGCCCGCTGATCGATAAATACTATCGGACCTGCTGATCTGTTGTCTGATGGCATGGATGCCGGGATAAGCTCACCCCCATACACTAAACGAAGGGCAGCCCTCGGCTCGCTGACGGTTCTTGCACAGGCGGTGGAATCTCGGCGATTGACTCGATTTCGTGGCGCGGACGAAACTTGGGGCGAGAAGCCCGATCAAGTAGAATATGTTTTTCGTGCGGTCCGACAGGGCCGGCCAGGGTGGTCATGACCATGACGAAGGGAAAAGGGCTGTATTGGTCGGCCGGCTCACTGCTGGCGATATGCATGTTGTCGCAGGTCGGCTGTGCGGTGCCTCAACCGCCGGGGCATGGCCGTTGCACGCGGCTGGTCGAGCCGCGCACCTCCACGGGATATTGGCTATATCTGCCGGAAGACTATGTGAAGAACCAGGGCCGGCACCCGGATGGTTGCCGCTGGCCGCTGGTGGTGACCTTTCACGGCTTGCGTCCGTACGACAACGCCAACATGCAAATCCGCGAGTGGCAGACGGAAGCCGATCGCTACAACTTCATCGTGATCGCTCCGGAACTGCGGACGTGTGACAGCCTGTACATGCAGTTCCCGCTGCAGAATCCAAACCTGCCTTACGTAGTGAAGGATGAGGAGGCCATCCTCGCCATCATGGACGAGGTCATTCGGCGAACGGATGCGGATCCAGCGCGGGTGCTGGCGACGAGTTTTTCATCCGGGGGATACATTGCGCACTTCATGGTCAACCGCCATCCGGAGCGGTTCAGTTGCCTGGCGGTGCGCGGATCGAACTTCAACGAGAACCTGCTGAACCCGGCCCAGGTGCCGAAATACCGGGACATGAAAATCGGCATCTACTTTGGGGAGAACGACATCAGGGTCTGCGCCGATGAGAGCATGCGTGCTATCGAGTGGTATCGCATGCGGCGATTCGATGTAAGCGCCAAGAAGGTTGGCGGTCTGGGCCATCAACGGCGGCCGGAAGTGGCGGCGGCGTTCTTCGCCTCGACCATTGGCGTGAATCCCAAGACGCCTCCGGACCTGGGTCTGGTGGTCATGAAAGATGTTGGTCCGGAGCCCAACCTGCACTATCCGCTGCACAGAGAGCCGCCGATGCTTCCTCGGACGCCCGCGCCCCAGCCGGAAACGCCTGTGAGTGCAAGGAGTGCGGTATTCAGTCCGTCGCCGCCTCAGCACACGGTGCCGACGCCGGTGGCGACGGCCGCCCCGTCCGCGCCCAAGCCCGCGCTGCAGGCAGTGCCGAGCAGCCCGCGTACGCCGGCGGTCGCGCGGATTACGCCTCGCCGGAGCCAGACACCCAAGCGGCCCACGGTTCCGAGGGAGTCGGAGTTGGGCAAGCCCGCTCCTCGCGTGCCTGAGCGGTCGAAACCACCGCTTGTGTTCTCGCATCGCGAGCAGGTGGACTATGCCCCCCTGCCGGCGACCATCCGCGTGCACGGCGAGAGCACTGGTGTCGCCCCACTGCGTGCCAATCTGACTCTGGAACTGCCGGACAACCTCAAGCAAGGGACGAGCGTTCTTTGGACCGACAACGGCCGGCCCATCTCGGCCCTGAACCGCTTTGAGGCTCAATTGGTGCTCAAGCAGCCTGGCCCGCATCAGATCGCGGCGCACATCATCACCTCCGACGATCGTCAAGCGATTGCGGAACGAATGCTGACTGTGGTGAGTGCGACCACCCAGCCAGAGTAGCGAACGCCCTCCTTCCAGTACGCACTCTTATACCAATCGCACCTGGAACTTGTGCTCACCGCGGCGGCCCAAGCACTGTTTGCAAAAGGCTTACGCGCCACTCGCCGCGCGCAAGAATACGCAAATGCGTATCAGATTTGCGAGTTTATACAGCCCTGGGATTCCCAGCGGTCCACGCAGGCGGCGATGGCGATGTCGCCGGTGACGTTGAGGGTTGTGCGGCTCATGTCCAGCAAGCGATCCACGCCGAGGATGATCCCGATACCGGCGGGCGGCACGTTAATCGACTGCAGCACTATAGCG
>JBJKSL010000054.1:0-7386 GCA_046704145.1 Phycisphaerae bacterium | reverse complement strand
CACCCGCAGGTCGTGCACCGCGTCGACCTCCCCCGTGGACAGCCCACGAGCAAGATTCTTGCCCAGCAGCCGTAACTGCCCGTCCACATACCCACAAATGTCGCCGTTTTTGAACATATCGAACCCGCCAGCCCTCAGGGCACCTCTCACCATCTCTCTAGGTGAAAAGCCAGCGCAGACCGAACACCAATCCCCACTATATCAGGTTACGCGCACCCAGGCACGGAAAAGAAGCGAGATCAGACCAAAGTGAAGGGTTTCGACGCGGTGATTATTAATGCGGCATTAAAATCGCATTAAAGCGACATGCACGTCCGTTCTGCGTCGGGCGATGAGAATTTACTGAATAGCCGGGGGCGGGCTCGAACCGCCGACCTTGGGGTTATGAATTGGGCCCAGCATCCAGCCAAAACAGCCCGTAAACCCTAATGATTTGTGCTTAAACGCGCATTTTCGGCTGTCAGCCTCCGACGCGAAGTCACATACGATCGATCTGTTCCCCATCGCGGCCCGTTAGAATGGTTCACTGGGAGGGGATTTATTATCATGCAGTAGCCAGGAAATAGGCATTGGAGACCCAGTGCCAATCCAATCCACGTCCTTCCACAACGAAAAGAGCGGTTCCGCGTAATTCGAAAGACTGCTGCCGGCCAGGTCCATCGCCGCCACCACGCGTAGAGAATCCGCGTTGTATCGCTTATACCACTCCCAACTGACGTCCGGGTGGTCGGGCCAGAAGCACGGACCGAAAGGCTCGGTGTTGATGGCGGTCAGACGTTTGCCCGAGGGCAAAGTCATGTTCTGCAGGCAGGTCTCGTGGTAATCACGCGTGCGTTTGAGCATCTGGCCGTAGTTCCTGCGGCAAGAATGATCCCAGGCTTTGGACCACGTCTTCAAATCCATCTTCTCGAACTCGGTAAACCGGTGCGGCCCCTTGATCCCGCGAGCGGCGGCAACGAAGGCGGGCTGATCCTCGGCATCAGCAATGACTCCTGGCATAAAGTGAACGTCTACCACGTCGTACACGTCGGTCAGTCGCCGGCCAAACCGCTCCGACCCGAGCGAAGAGTACGAAAGCGGAATCTTGTCGCGGGCGATCTCCGCCTTGATCGGCTCGCCCATCCAGTGATTGATCCGCCGGAAAATTGCGTCCTCTTCATCATTCTTTTTCAGCTGCGTCTCGCCTTCGTTGAGTGGCCGACTGCGCAGCGCCGCGATCGCGCCCACGCCTCGCGATGCGAAGTGCGGCACTTCGTTCATGGGCGCGACCCACACGGCGCGTTCCAGAACGCCGTCCTCTCGCATCAGTTTTAGGGCCTTGACCCAGGTCTGTGCGTAGGCGATAAACTCGCGTTCTTCGTCGGCCGGCGTAAACGTGTACTCAACCGGCGGCTTGGAGAAAATGCTGCCCCGGCCGAACATGTGGCCCTTGTCCCAAGAGTCCAGGCCCAGCCAGATGCCATGTTTACGGCAAAGCTGCGCGAGCTGGGCGACTTTCTTGCGAACGTTGCAGGTGAACGTCTGGCCGACCTGACCCCATTGGGGAAGATTGACTCCCTGCTGCCACCTCTTTTCAAAACGGGATTCCGGTTCCAGGATGCGCGAAGGAAAGCAATCGACCCTTAGCGTGTTGTAACCGCGTTCGGCCGCCTCGGCGACCCGCCGCTCCAGATCCTCGTACACCCCGCCGGGATGACCGGCCATGAGCCAGGAGAAATCCCACATCGAAATCGTCAGCCGCGTGCCTCGATCCATGTACTTCCGCGGATGGATTGCCGGCTTGGTGTTCGCCGCCACGCTCGAAGCAGGCTTGCTCTCGACCGCAGCCGAGGCAGAGCCGCCTGCAACCAGCGTTGCGAATCCTGCCGATGCGGCCTTGACAAAATCACGCCTTGATGACTGATCGCTACTCATGAATGCTCCTTGTCTCTCTGCTACTTGTGTACGCTGCCGACAACAAAGCTGCCGCTGACGGTGTCGCCTTTCTTTAGCTGCAGGAAGCAGTCAGAGACGATGTTATTCTCATGCGGGGGGCTGGCCTGCTTGTTGACGACAAGCGTATACGAGCCGTTGCCGCCGAATCCGCCGCGCACCGCGTAATGGCCCTCCGGAGCCAACTGGACGCAGAGCCCGTTGCCGCTCGCATCTGTGAGCGAGGCCCACTCGCAGTTGTACTTGCTGGAGTTGAAGTCAAACGCATCCGGACGATCGACCTTCGTCACGTGACAGTTGGCACTGTCGGGCGTGGCGGTACCAACCGGGCGACCGATGTTCGTATCGGGATAGTACGACCACACGGCCTGCCTCTTCCACGAGAAGTGGTCGCAGGCGTGCGGCATGGTGAAGATCCAACCCAGCTCCTGTATCCACGTATCCGGACCCGTCCAATCGATGCGATAGCTGAACTCGCCTTCAGCCCACTGCGCATGGACGTGCCCCACGGTCGCCGGCGGGTCGGTCTGCAGCCAGATGTCCGCATCCAGCGAGGTGATCGCGCCCAGCGCCATGCTCGTGGAATCGGCCGGTTCTACCTTCACGTTTCTCAAAGAGGCACGGGACCGCTCAGTGGCCAGATGCCGCGTGTTGTCGCGCACCTTGGTTTCACTCACGAGGTTGAAATCCGGAAATGCCAGACCCGCGGGAAGCGGCGAACCCTTGACGCTGAATGGCTTGGGCTTTGCGAGCTCGAACTGGCAGGTCACGACGTTCCAGCCGCGCGGATCGTCGAACGAGATCCGCAAGGTGTCCGGAGACTTGGCCAAAGCTTCGGCCGGAAGCGTCAGTTGGATCTTTCCACTGCTCAGCGGAGCCAGTTTGAGATTCGTCACACCGTCTGCCAGCGTTTTGTTCTCTTTGAGTAGAAGCCAGCTGGTGCTGAGGTGCGACAGGTCCGTGAAGGAGTACCGATTCGTAACGTTCAGAACCGCAGCCCCCGGCCTGGAGCTCATATCGACCTCTCTGTCGATCTGGAGCGGAGAGTACTCCATTTTGACGGCATAGTAGGTCGGCCGGGGATTGCGCCAGCCGTCCACCAATCCTTTGTTCTTCAGGTAGCTCACGCCTGTCGCACGATCGAAGTCGTACAACTTGGTCGTGCATTTGTCGGCTACCGCGCGGTCCTGCCATTCCCACAGGAATGAGCCGACAAGGCCGTCGCAGCCCCAGATGATGTCCCACGATCGCGTGATCACCGCCGTCCACAGATCGAGGGAGCCGTAGTCCGCGCCGCGGCGAACGTCGTATACGTTGGGATGCTCGGAGTACACCTGCGGCCACTTCGCGCGTCGCGCCTTGTCTTTAACCTGCTTCCTGCACTGTTCGAGCGGAGGATAGTGAGTGTCATCAAGCTCAACGCCATACATGTCAGCGGGCTTGTGGGACACGAGCCTTGGCCGGGTCGGATCCATCTGCCCCACGATATCGACGGCTCTTTGCAGATTGCGGTTGCTCTTGCCGCCGTTTTCGTTGCCGATGCCCCAGATAATCACGCACGCATGGTTCTTGTCGCGAGCGACGGTCTCGCGCGCCCGCTGCTCGAATGCCGGAGTCATCTCGGGATTGTCGCCGGGGTAGTTGTTGGGCATCATGGGCGGGCTGACCCAGCAGTACGGCAGTTCATCAAGCACGTAGAAGCCCATCTTGTCGCACAGATCGTAAAAGCCGGAGCCATACGGATAGTGAGAGCAGCGGATCGCGTTAATATTGGCCGCTTTCATCAGCGTTAGGTCTTTCGTCCACAAGGCCTCGCCAACGGCCGTGCCCTCGGTCGCGGAAACGTCGTGCCGGCAAATGCCCGTCAGTTTCACACGCGTGCCGTTGACCAGCAGCAGCCCATTTTTGATCGTGACTTCACGTATCCCTATCTGCCTGCTCACCTGCTCCGTCGAGTTCCCGGCGGAGTCCTTCAGATCGATATCCATCCTGTAGAGGTTCGGAAATTCCGCCGACCACAGGCGGGGCTGAGCGATGACTTGCGTAAGCACCGCATGGCCTTGTGCGTCAAGATTCCCCTCGACAGCTTTCTCGCCTTCGAGATGCACCGAGACTTTCGCCCCCTCGCTCAAATCTCCGGCCACCGTGATCAGCGTCTTTACCTCCGCACGCCCGTCCTCCAGAAGGTGGGTTCGCACGGTGAAGTCTTCAATGTGCATCCGGGGAATTGAAAACAGCGTTACCGGCCGATAGACGCCGCCCAGGAAGAAATAGTCGCCGGTATCGAGGTCGACGGACCGGGTGTTCTTGCTCACACGCAGCGCGAGCAGATTCTTCTTTCCGAACTCCACATATTGCGTGAGGTCGGCCTGCCAGGCCGTCCAGCCGCTCTCGTGATAGTTTACGCGGCCCCAGCTCGGTTCCGTCACCGGCACGGGATGGCCGTTAAGCCATATTTCTGCGGCGTTTTGCACGCCGTCGAAGTTCACCTTGATGATGCGTCCCCGCCAAGCCTCAGGAACCGTGAACGTTTTGCGATAAAACCCCGAGGCATTGTCCGGCTGAAAGTAGGTTGCTGGAGAATACCCGGCCATTTCCCAGTTTCCCGGGACGTTCAGATCGTGCCACTTCGCGCCTTCCGCATAGTTTGGCATATAGAACGCCTCAAACTTTGCGGGCAGTTCGATAGGAGATTTCTCTCCATAGGAAGCGGGGCGCTTCGACTTGCCGTTTTCCTGTTCCAGCTTGAAACGCCAGGCGCCGTTCAAAGAGATGCTGAACCGGCTGTCCAACGGCACAGGCGTGGCGGCTTGAGCGTCACAAACATACAGAAGGCCCATGAGGCCCACCGTCATCAGCCACAGTCTGCCAAGTAACATGATCGCTTGCCTTTCGGGTGCTAAAAGATTGGGCTGGCCCATCAAAGAGCGGAAGCCGACCCGCTCGCCGGTCAGACTCCGTCATTGATACGACGGCATGCAATTATTATGATTTCGAAATATGGGTCAAGCCAGAGTGTTTCCGGAGAACGCCGTCGTACGGAGGGAGAGGCGGCGTTCCCGCAACGCCCGTTCTTCTTGGCTCAATTCACTTGGATGGGGGCGGCATCGCGCTAAACTGGTAATCGCCCGCGCCGACCAGGCATTTGAAGGACGAATTCTCTTCCTCAACCGCGAGCACGCCGGGGGCAGTGATCTCCGATTGTGCCGGCCACACAACCTTGCCGGATTCAGTCAGAGTGCAATCGCCTTTGGCAAGCTTGGGAACGTAGATCGTCGCGCGGGTGTTGGCAGGCACTCTGGCTGAAAGCACAAGCTGTCCATCGCCCTTCTTCTCCCAGCGCGTGGTAATAAGCCCTTTCACGGTGGGAACCGCGCCTTCGGCAAAGGTCAAACCGCCTGTTTCCGGCCGAACATCAAACGTGGCAAAGCCGCCGCTGGTGGGCTGGATGCCGCAAATGTATTTCAGGAACACGTATGCCGGATACGAAGTCCAGGCGTGATTGGGTTGATGGTCTTTGACCAAGTGGAAACTCTCCCAACAAGTCTGGTTCTCTTCCAGCATGGGACGATATCGCTCGAGGTCGCGCACCACAAAGGCCCCGCCACCCGCATTGAGCATTCCGCTGTAGAACGCATCGCCGCCATAGCCGCCAAGTTCCGGTTTGCCCGGCTCTTCAATCACGGCAAGTATTTGTGATCTGTGCGCCGCCGGCGCGAGGTTAAAGCGCAGTGCCCAAGCTGAGGCGAGCGGAAACATCTCCTGGCGGTCGGTTCGGGCGAGGTAGTATTGGCCGTTGAACAAGTGCGTATTGATGCCGGTTTTGACGGCCTGGGCCTGTTGTCCGTACTCGTCGCTTTGGTCGCTGTCTCCCAACGCCGAGAAGAGACGCGATGCAATGCACAGATCTTGATAATACTGGCAAGCGGTAACGATGTTGTAGCCGCCGTCAGGCAGGTTGCCGCCGGCGTACTCGGAGATCCGCCAACCGGGAGGATCGAGTAACTTGGTGCTTGGATCCTGGAAAGGTTTGATCCAGTCCAGCACACGCGTCAGGTGCGGCGCCATCTCACGCAGCAACACCTCGTCCCCCGAAAACAAGTATTGCTCCCAGAGCAGCATCGGCCAATACAGCGACCATTCGGGAATTTGCCAGGATTGCTCCCCGGGGGCGGGGTAATCCCTGAGTCGATGGCCCGGACTGCAGGCGGGGATGAATCCGTTGGGACACTGCTCTGCTGCGTAATCTCGCACGACCTTGTCCATCATCATCGTGTCGCGGTGGTTGTAGAGCAGGACGTTCCCAATGTGCCAACTATCCGCCAGCCAGGGGGTTTGTTCGCGATTGGCATCCACGCTGATGATGCCCTGTTGAATGTTCTGCCGCGCTGACCGCTCGCACATGGCGTAAATGTCATTGAGCAGATCGCTTGAACAATGGAAACGCCCCGCCACGTCAGCGTCACAATACGCCCAGACGCCGCGAACATCGCACGCACGCAGTTTCCCCGCGTACCCGGTGATCTTGAGCATCTGGAAAGACGTGTGCCGTCCGAAGTCCGCGTCCCAGGTCTCTGTTCCGCCGCGGCAAGTGTATTCGTCCCAGCCGGCGGGATAGCGTTCGCCTGCCATCTGGAAGTATCGCACGCGCACCTTGTCTCCAGCACGATTCTCACGCATGGTGAGTTTGGGCCAACCGTCGATGCAGCGGCCAAAATCCACCAGCCATGCCCCGTCCTTGGAGATAACGCGGATCGGTTCAAGCTCGGCCTGCTCACGCTGCATCGGCGCTTTTTGTGCAAACAGGCGAAACGCAGAGCGATCCACAGCTGTCGCGGGAGCCCAATGGGAATCGTCGAAGCCAATTGTCTGCCAACCTGCCGGTTCCAGGCGAGCGTCGAATTCAACGGTCCGGTTCCGCGAACTGCCGTCGAAACTCTTCGGATCGGTTTCGAGAAAGCCGGTGTGCGCCAGGGTCTTCCAGGACGCATCGGTGACAATCGTCGAGGCCGAGCCATCAGGTCCGTCCAGCCGCGCTTCCAATAAGAAGGCCGGCTGGGCATTGATGCCGGAAGCATTCCAGTTACCCCGCCAATGCCCCATGGCCGCAAAGACATTCGTCCCGGTCTGTACCAGCTTGGTAATGTCGTAGGCATTGTATTGACCGTAGTTATACGGATCGCACCGTGCCGGCCCGCGACCCAAGAGGTGGCCGTTGAACCACAACACGTAATCGTTGTGTGCGGTGACATAAACCTTGGCCAGATCCGGCTTGCGGCTGAGGGTAAAAGTCTTTCGGAAATATGCAAAGTTGTTCAGGTTGGTGGTGCCATCCCAGATGTAACGCGCCGTCCATTCGTTGTGAATCACAACCACCGGCAGAGCCGGTGGTATGAGGAAGGCCCCTAAAAGGGGCCATTAGTTAAAGCCGAGTTCGCCCTGCTCCTGGTCTCG
>JBJKSL010000053.1:0-2972 GCA_046704145.1 Phycisphaerae bacterium | reverse complement strand
CAACTACACCCACCTGTATCTGCCGGCCTCCTACGGGCTGGGAGCGTGCGGGCCCACAGAATCCGGCTCTGACAGCGGCGCTGGAACCCGGGCATACGGCCGAGTAATCTATTCTGTATGGGAGTTGAGCCCTCAGAGCAGTGCCCGGACCCTCAGGATGAGCGGGTTGGCCGCATCTTGAACGAGTATCTCGACCGCAAGCAGCGCGGCGAGCCGGTCTGCGAGCAGGACCTCATCGAGGCCCATCCGGATCTTGCCGACGAACTGAGGGAGATGTTCGGCCTGTTCAGCCACGTGATCCCCGCGACCAGCCTCGGCTCAGGCGAGGCCCCAACCCCCCTGCTGCCCCGCGATGCACTGCCCGGCTACGAGATCCTCGGCGAAATCCACCGCGGCGGACAAGGCGTCGTCTATCAGGCTCTGCAGAAGGCTACGCGTCGAAAAGTCGCCGTCAAGGTCATGCGTGAAGGACCGTTCGCTGGTTGGCGCGACGGAGCCCGTTTCGAGCGGGAGGTGCAGATCCTCGCGGCATTGCGGCACCCCAGTATCGTTACCATCCATGACAGCGGCACGGCTTCTGGGTGTCACTTTTTCGTCATGGATTACATTTCAGGATTGCCGCTGGACCTTTGGCTGACCCACAGCCCGCGTTCGGCTGAGCAGATCCTGCGTGTGTTTGCCACCATCTGTGACGCGGTCAATGCTGCCCACATCAAGGGCATCATGCACCGCGACCTCAAGCCCGGCAACATCCGCATGGATGATGACGACAAGCCGCACATCCTGGACTTCGGTCTGGCCAAGGCCGCCGACCAAAACGACGGACATTCACCGAACGAGATGACCGCGGTCGGCCAGTTCGTAGGCAGCCTCCCATGGACCAGCCCGGAACAGGCTCAGGGCCGCCTCGACCAGATCGACACCCGCACCGACGTATACGCCTTGGGCATGGTCCTCTACCACATGCTCACCGGCAAGTTCCCGTACGAGGTGGTCGGGCCTGTACGAGACGTGCTGAACCGCATCGTCACTGATGAGCCGATCCGCCCAAGCACGCTTCGCGGCGGCCTGGCCAAGGACGTCGAGGCCATCGTACTCAAGTGCCTCCGCAAGGAGCCCGACCGACGCTACCAGACCGCAGGCGAGTTGGGTGCCGACATCGAACGATACCTCGCCGGCAAACCCATCGCGGCCAGAAGCGACAGCGGTTTGTACATGCTGCGGAGCGTGCTGCATCGCTATCGACTGCCGGCCACGGTGGCGGCGGCATTCGCGTTGATTGTGGGCATCTCGCTGGTGGCCTCGCTTTCGCTGTGGCGACAGGCCGTTTCACAGCGCAATCGAGCTGATCAACAGGCCGCCGATGCTCGCCAGGCTCGGCAGGTCGCAGAAGCGGAGCGAACCCGCGCCCAGGCACAGGCCGAGCAGCTCCGCCGTGCGACATACCTGAAGAGCATCGCCCTGGCCCAGAATGCGTTCGATCAGAAGTACCTCACCAAAACCGAGAGTCTGCTGGACGCCTGCCCGACCGACCTGCGAGGCTGGGAGTGGTTCTATCTGCGGCGGCTTGCCCGACCGGCCGACCTGCTGAGCATCGCCGCCGACCCGAAGTGCGTAACGGCGCTGGCGGCAAGCCCCGACGGCCAACATGTGGTCACCGGCGGGTCCGACGGCCTTTTGAAGATCTGGGACGCCAAAACTGGTGCCGCCCTCGGGCAGTTCGAAGGCCACACCGGCCAGATCTCGGCTCTCGCCTGGAGCAAGGACGGCGAGTGGATTGCCTCGACCAGCGACGACAAGACCTTACGACTGTGGGACTCGCAGACGGGCAAGGTGCGCGTGCTGGAGGATGACTCGCGTTACGTTCACTGCGTCGCCTTCAGTCCGGATTCGACCTGCCTCGTGTCGGGCGGACAGGACAAGGTACTTACCTTCCGCGATGTGGCCACCGGTCGCGTTCTGCGTACCACGTCACCTCATGAGGGCGAGGTTTCTTGCGTGGCCTACAGCCCGGACGGCAGCTATGTTGCCTCGGGCGAGTACCTGAATATGTTCAGCCCCGCCGCCAAGATCAGAATCTGGGACTCGGCCACCGCCAAATTGAAGCGGGAGATCGCGGCACATCGCGCGGGCATCCTCTGCCTTGCGGTTTCACCTGATGGCAGCCGCATAGCATCGGGCAGCAGTCTCCCGCCAACCAGCCATGACACCGCCGGCACGCTTAAAGTCTTTGACGCACACAACGGCACGGAGTTGCTCTCTCTCCGCGGGCACGACGGAGTTGTGGAAGCGGTGGCGTTCAGCCCCGACGGCAACCTGCTCGCATCGACAGGCTCGGTCCGCACCAGTTACGCCGGAATGAACGCCGATCGCACGCTGAAGATCTGGAATGCCGCCACCGGAGCGGAGGAGTACACCTACTCCGCCCACGAACGCGGCGGCAGAGCAGTGGCCTGGAATCCGGCGGGAACACGCGTGTTCTCGGGCGGCATGGACGGCCGGCTGAAGACCTGGCCAAGGGAACCGCCACCCCAGGCACTTACTCTTGCAGGACATTCTGGTGCAGTGCTGCGGGTGGCCTTCTCGCCCAACGGCAAAGAGCTCGCTTCCGGTGGCGGCCAGAACGAGCGGACCAACCCACAGGAGGCTGACAACAGCATTCGCGTGTGGAACGTCGAAACCGGACGAACCAGACTGGTGTTGACCGACCATGTGGGAGCCGTCCTGGGTCTGGCGTGGAGCCCCGACGGCAAGCTCATTGCATCGGGTGGTGCCGACGGCACGATCCGCTTGTGGAACGCTGAAACCGGCAAACGCGACCGCCTCATCTCCTGCAAGCCTTCGATTGTCCAGCAACTGGCGTTTGCCCCCGACGGTACCGTGCTGGGAGCCGCCGCCGGCAATATGGCCAGGCTCTGGAAGCTCTCCGATGGTGCCGAGGTCGCGCGCTACCGCTTTGACGACACCCCAAA
>JBJKSL010000052.1:0-3603 GCA_046704145.1 Phycisphaerae bacterium | reverse complement strand
CCGCGGCCCACGATCTGTCCTGGCGAAGCCGTCGCGCTGTAGTAGGTTCCGGGCTTGGGGCGAAACGGCACGACCTGCGGTTGCTTGGTCCACGGCCCGGTTGGCGAGTGGCCGACGGCCTTGCAGGTCAGATAGGGGAAGGCGGGGATGCGATCGGGCGGGGGCGTGGTGTGCGGCGTACCGAGGTAAAACATGTGCCATACCGAGCCGTCGAGAAAGGTAACTCCGTAGGATGCACTTGCCGAGTCGTCGCTTCCCGCCTTGCCCAGGCCGAGGACCGGCCCCTTTTTCTGCCAGTGCAAGAGATCCTTGCTCACCGCGAGGGAGGTAAGCCAACCCTGTGGACCGGCCGCATCGTAGTGCATGTAGTACACGCCCTTGTACTCCCATGCCCACACGTCCCGTGCACCATAGATATCGCACTGGGCCGGCCCATCGCCATGCCGTAGCACAATGCCGGCGTCCTGGGCCTCCATGCGTAGTCTTGCGGTCGGCCTGCCATCCTCGTAGGGCGAGTCTGCCGGCAGTGTACTGGCGCGGTCCGCAAAGCCAAGGCCGCTTGCAGCAAGAAGGATCAGTCCACATTGCCAAATCTTCATGACGCTCTCCCATAGGCATGAAAAGGCCTATTTTACTGTGCGTCTTGCTGCTCTGCCATTTCGCGCTGCGCGCCTTCGCGGCGTGTAGAACGGTCGCATCTGCGCGTGCTGCTTTTCTGTCACGACAGAAGCTTGGCGACATGCTTGAGTTTCCTTGGAAACCGGACGGTTTGCGGTTCGGCTGGTCGTTTTTGGGCGGGTTTTGGCGCTTTTGCGGTGGGAATGGGGTCATTTTCGCCAGATTTCGGCGATTTTCGGCAACTTTACACTGGACGGCCCGATTGGGACTGATTAATATTCGCACGAAATCATGGGCCAATGGTGGGCCCCAACTTAGCCAAGCAAGGAGGAAAATATGGCTGCAGGTAAAATGTCCAAGTCGGCTATCGCGTCGACGCTGGCCGAGAAGGCTGGCATCTCCAAGAAGCAGGCAGTGCTCTTCCTCGAGGAGCAGGCCAGTCTGGCTTACGCCCAGGCGAAGAACGGGTTCGTGCTGCCGGGTCTCGGCAAGCTCGAGCTCAAGCAGCGCAAGGCCCGCATGGGTCGCAATCCTGCCACCGGCGAAGCCATCAAGATTCCGGCCAAGAAGGTGGTCAAGTTCCGCGTAGCCAAGGCTGCCAAGGACTCCATCCTCGGCACCGGCGCCGCCCCCAAGAAGAAGGCCGCCAAGAAGGCTGCCCCCAAGAAGAAGGCTGCCAAGAAGGGCCGCTAAGCTGTTTATGACCCAACTGTGAGACACAGCTGGGCCTGTGCGCCATAACTAAGACAGCTGATCGCCGCGACCGTCCTGACCAAGGACTGCCGCGGCGATTGTGTTTTTGAGCGCGGCCGCCAAGCACTCCGCCCTTTCGCGTCGGCTCGTCTGTCAATTATGCCGACAGTATGTTGGCACAACTTCACGAAAACGGATATCTTTCTACGTCCCCGGGGCAGACCTTGGGACACGGCAAGAGGGGACAGGTTTCCTGGACAGGCTGCTGGACAGAATCACCCTCTTTGTTTTTCAACGGCGACGCTAAGGCGACACCGCAAACTCGAGGCGCCAGAGGTGCCGCACTTATATCTCGCTAGACTAGAATAGCTCTGTTCGAGTCGACTTTCGGAAACAGGATTGGAGAATGGCTATGGCGACAACGGCAGGTAAGAATTCGTTCGGTGCAGCAACCACGCTCGAATATCGCGGCGGCACGGTACAGATGTATCGTCTCGGCAAACTGGCTGAGGACAACATCGCAGTTGTCGATCGGCTGCCGCTGTCCATAAAGGTTCTGCTGGAAGCTGCACTGCGTAACGTGGATGAATTTCAGGTTCGCCGCGATGACGTGGTCGGACTTGCACGCTGGTCGGCCAAGGCACCAGCCCCGGTGGAGATTCCGTTCAAGCCGGGCTGGGTTATCCTTCAGGACTTCACCGGCGTGCCCAGCATGGTCGACCTGGCGGCGCTGCGGGCGGCAATGAAGCGTCTGGGCGGCGATCCGAAGCGAATCAATCCGCAAGTGCCGTGCGACCTGGTGATCGACCACTCCGTGCAGGTGGATGCCTTTGGCACGGCCAACGCACTGGAGATCAACCAGCGTCTGGAGTTCGAACGCAATCGCGAGCGGTATGAGTTCCTCAAGTGGGGCCAGCAGGCGTTTGGCAACTTCCGCGTGGTACCGCCGGCCACGGGCATCGTGCACCAGGTGAACCTCGAATACCTCGCCGGTGTCGTATTGACGCGCAAGGTGGACGGCAACACCGTCGCGTTCCCGGACAGCCTCGTCGGCACGGACAGCCATACGACCATGATCAACAGCCTGGGCGTGCTCGGCTGGGGCGTGGGCGGCATTGAGGCTGAGGCGGTCATGCTCGGCCAGCCTATCTATATGCTGACTCCGCAGGTGCTCGGCTTCAAGCTGAGCGGCAAGCTTCCCGAAGGTGCGACGGCCACCGACCTGGTGCTGACGGTCACGCAGATGCTGCGGGCTCGCGGCGTGGTGGGCAAGTTCGTGGAGTTCTACGGGCCGGGGCTGGCAGAAATGTCGCTGGCGGATCGGGCCGTAGTGTCCAATATGTGTCCCGAATACGGTGCAACCGTCGGGCTGTTCCCGGTTGACGCCCAGACACTGCAGTACCTGCGTCTGACCGGCCGATCGGATGAGCATGTCGATCTCGTCGAGCGCTATACCAAAGAGCAGGGCATGTTCCGCTCGCCGAACGATCCGGATCCGGAGTTTACCGAAACTATGGAGCTGGATCTTGGCACAGTCGAGCCGAGCCTGGCCGGCCCCAAACGCCCGCAGGACCGCGTACGGCTGGTGGACATGAAGAAGACTTTCCGGGCGGCTATGTCTGCACCGGTGGCTTCGCGCGGGTTCGCCTTGAGCGAAGCAGATCAGGGTAAGACAGCGACGGTCAAGTGCGATGGCCAAGCGTCGTCCATTGGTCACGGAGCCGTAGTCATCGCAGCCATCACCAGTTGCACGAACACGTCTAACCCGTCGGTCATGATCGGGGCCGGGCTGCTGGCCAAGAAGGCGGTCGAGCGTGGATTGAAGGTCAAACCCTGGGTGAAGACGAGCCTGGCTCCGGGTTCGCGAGTGGTCACCGACTACTATGAGAAATCGGGTCTGCTGCGTTCCCTTGAAGCGCTCGGCTTCAACACTGTGGGCTACGGCTGCACAACCTGCATCGGCAACAGCGGGCCCCTGCCCGACCCGGTGGTCGCGGCCATCAACGAGGGCAACCTGGTGGCGGCGTCGGTGCTGAGCGGCAACCGCAACTTCGAAGGCCGCATCAACCCACACGTGAAGGCCAACTATCTGGCCAGCCCGCCGCTGGTAGTGGCGTATGCACTAGCCGGCACGGTGGATATCGATCTGGCCACCGAGCCGCTCGGCACGGACAGCAAGGGCGAGAAGGTCTATCTAAAGGATATTTGGCCCACGCAGGCTGAGGTCAGCGCAGTTGCCGGCGAAGCGGTTAGCGCGGAGCAGTTCCGCCAGCAGTACTCGCACGTATTCGA
>JBJKSL010000051.1:0-4414 GCA_046704145.1 Phycisphaerae bacterium | reverse complement strand
GTCCAGGCTGGGCCGAGTACCTGCGTGACCGACAAATCGATCGTGTCGGGCAGGTTCAGCTTGGCATGCACACCGGTATTCTTGAATGCGCCGGTAGCCGTGAAAAGGGCAGGAGCGTTCTTGAATTCCGCGGTTCCGCTCAGGTTGAAGAACAAGCGGCTGCGATAGGTAAGGCCGATTGTGGTGCCGCGGTGTTGCCAGGCTACACCGGCATTCCAGCCATAGGCCCAGTCGTTGCCTTCAACCTGGAAGAATCCGTCGTGGGATTGGGGATAGTAGCCGAGACCGTTACAGGTGGCCGGGCCAAGTTGGGAATAACACACCGCGCCGTAGTCAATCTGGTTGCTAAGCTTCGCTTCGGCTTTGGCGAAGTCCAGTCCGAAGCCCACCGAGAAACCGTCGGTCACCTTGTAGGCGACAGTCGGATTGATGTTATTCACCGCAATCGATGTGTATTGTGCCTGGTAGCGCAATACCGAGGTGCCGTCATAGCCCGTCGTCAGTCCGAAAGGTACGCTTACGCCCAGGCCAAAGACGGTGTTGTCGGTCAATGGCATGGCCATCGAAAGGATGGGAGTCTGGCCCGCGCCGAGCTTGTTGTGATCGCCCATGTTGCCGCCGTTATCGCCCGTCAGAGGCTGGCCTGCCGCGTCGGTCGCGCTGAATTTGGAAAATTCGCCGCGAATTCGGTAATCAGTGGCGCCAACGAGAAACTGGGTCTTTTTGATGTGTGTAAGCAACGCCGGGTTGTAATAGACGGCGGAAGCATCCTTGTTGGCGCTGGCATCGCCTGCATTTGATCGGGCCAGGCTTTTGGCGCTGGCTTCATTCAACTGGAAACTGCCGGCATGTGCCGCGGCCGACAGGCCCAGGGCCGCTCCGGCTGCAAGCAGAATCATCCACGAATGGCTGTGACGCATGATTGAATCCCTCTAGCTTTGTGGTTGCCATGCCCATTGGCGGGCGCTGTCGTCACTAATTTGTAGCACGTATCAGGTAATGATGCCAGTCATTCGTTTGATTGTAGGCACAAGCAGGCCGTTCTGAGGGCTCTGGAGGTTGATCTCAGAGGGCCTCGTTGGCATGATCCGCGAGCCGCGAGCGTTCGACCCGCTGCAGGGTGATATGCCCGGAATGCGGCCACTCCTTGAAACGATCCACGACATAAGTGAGCCCTGAGGTGGTCTCGGACAGGTAGGGCGTGTCGATCTGCGCAATGTTGCCGAGGGCCACTACCTTGGTGCCGGGGCCGGCGCGAGTGATGAGGGCCTTGAGCTGCTTCGCGGTCAGGTTTTGCGCTTCGTCGAGAATGATGTAGCGGTTCAAAAAGGTCCGTCCCCGCATGAAGTTCAGCGAGCGAATCTTGATGCGCCGGGCGAGCAGGTCCTGTGTGGCGTCGCGGCCCCATGTGCCGCTTTCCTCGGACGGCGCGGCGAGTACTTCCAGGTTGTCCATCAGCGCGCCCATCCAGGGGGTCATCTTTTCTTCCTCGGTACCGGGCAGGAAGCCTATGTCCTCGCCCAGTGGAACGGTGACGCGGGTCATGATGATTTCGCGGTAGCGCTTGTCGTCGAGTGTCTGCGCAAGGCCGGCGGCCAGTGCGAGCAGGGTCTTTCCCGTGCCGGCGGGGCCGAGCAGGGTGACGAAATCGATGTCCGGGTCCATCAGGAGGTTCAGTGCAAGGCTCTGTTCCTGGTTGCGCGCCACCACGCCCCAGACGGAGTGGTGCTCGCGCCGGTAGTCCCAGGCCAGTTCCGCAGTGACGCTGTCGTCGCCGACTTCGCGCACCCAGAGTTCCATGTTTTCCTCGGCGTTGGTGAGGAACTGGTTCGGCCACACCGGTATTTCAGGCCGGGGCAAGCGGTACCAGGTCCGCCCGGCATCGTGCCAGGATTCGATCCGTTCGTCGGCCTGGCTGAAGAATCCTTCGGGCAGCGGATCAATACCGCGGTAGAGCAGGTCAGGGTCATCCAGGACCTTGTCGTTGTAGTAGTCCTCCGCCTTGAGGCCCACGACCGCCGCCTTTATGCGCAAGTTGATGTCCTTGGACACCAGAGTAACGCGCCCCGGGTAGCGCTCGGCGAGCGCCAGCGTCGTGGTGAGGATGGTGTTGTCGGGCGTGTCCTCGGTGATGAAATTGTGCCCACCCGGTTCGAGCGGCTCGGTCTGCAGGAACAGCCGGCCGTGTGCACCGTTGCCGTTACCAATGGGGGCCAACGCGATCCCGGCCTCGATGTCGGCGCGCGTGCAATCGGTAATCAGCTCATCCAGGAAACGGCTGACCTGGCGGACGTTGCGAGCGGCTTCAGACAGGCCCTTCTTGTTCGCATCGAGTTCCTCGATGACCGTCATGGGCAGGAAGACGTCGTGTTCGGCAAAGCGGAACAGGGCCGCCGGATCGTGCATCAGCACGTTGGTATCGAGTACCAGGAGACGGGTTTCCTCAGCGCCCGCGCCGTTCTCGAGGTTAATCACTTCGGGAACCTTTGATCTATCCATACGCGGATCGCGTTTGAGTCCCAAAGCCCCGGATGCAAGGCGCGCGGCGCAGCGCCGTAGTAGGGACTACGGTCAAGCCGCTGCAACGCAGCAGCCGGGTCTTTGGGGCCAAACCTCAAGGGGACGGGTCTTTGCGCGCGCCTGGACGGCGTCATTCGTCGTTCATTTGCAATGAGCAAACTTCACTCCTCATTCCTTGCCAGTCGCGCGCAAAGACTCCGGCGCGACCGTGTATGGATAGATCAGAGGTTCCTGACTGCCTCCAGGACTTCGGCCGCATGCCCCTTGGGCTTCACCTTGCGCCATTCCTGCCTCACTACTCCTTTGTCGTCGATCAGGAACGTGCTGCGTTCGATGCCGCGCACCTTTTTGCCGTACATGTTCTTGTCCTTGATGACGTCGAACAGGTTGCAGAATTTTTCGTCGGGGTCGGAAATCAGGGCGAACGGGAAATTCTGCTTTTCGCAGAAGTTTTCGTGCGATTTCAGGCTGTCGCGAGAAATGCCGAAAATCTCGGTGTCCGCCTTTTTGAATTTGTTGTGCAGGTCGCGGAACTCCTGCCCTTCGAGGGTACAGCCGGGGGTGTTGTCCCGGGGGTAGAAATACAGCACCGTGTTGTGGCCGGCGAGCTCCTTGTCCGTCAGCGTTCCGGTCGTGGCTTCCACGGAAAAGCGTGGAACCGGCTTGCCGATTTCAGCATGTGCCATGGGCATCTCCTGAGTTCTGGGTTTGATCCGTTGATGACAGCTTAAACCTGAAAAGTGAGCGTTCGTTTACAGCAATTTGTGCCAACCGAGCAGCAGGCGTAATCGATTTATCCCTTGATCGGTTCGAGTATGGCATCGAGGTTCATGCTATCGCAAAAATCCATGAATTCATCGCGTACCGTTGCGATGTGCATGTCATGTGCCAGGCCTATGTTAATCTGTACGGTGAAGAGCATGGCGCCGGTGTGCGCAGCCGGGTAACTGCGGGCGGTGAGTTCCATGATCGTGACATCGCGACTGGTGAAAAATTGGATCAGAGCGGAGAGGATGCCGGGCTTGTCGGCACTGGAGAGATCAACTGCGTAAGGCAGGCGATCACAGGGCGGCGTGGCAGGTTCCACGCGCTGGGTGATTAATTTCAATTTGAGCTTTTCCGCCATCTTGGGCACCGCCTGCTCCAGGCGTGCAATGGCGTCCCAGCTGCCGTCCGCAAGAAGCACGATCGCGGTGCTGTTGCCCACGGCAGTCTCCCGGGCTTCAATGATGTTGCATCCGACGCTGACGGCCTGGTCCGTCAGCCGTCGCAGAACTTGCGCACCTTCCGGGGCGAGGCCCAGCAAAGACAGCTGCTGGTTGGGCCGTGCAAGCGATTTCGGCGGTTCTGCTGTTTTGATCATGGCCTGGAATGTACCCCCCATGAAGGCATCATACACGCTGGTAGATACGGGTATCAGAGCTTTCCCGTGCCCGGATTAGCCCGTCCGTTCAGAGACTGAACGGACGGTACTTGATGCGGTGCGGCTGGTCGGCTGCCTCTCCCAACCGGCGGTGCCGGTCGGCCTCATAGTCGGCGTAGTTGCCCTCGAACCACTCCACGTGGCTGTCGCCCTCGAAGGCGAGAATATGGGTTGCGATTCGGTCCAGGAACCAGCGGTCATGCGAGGTCACCAGTATGCAGCCCGGGAAGGCGAGCAGGGCCTCTTCCAGGGCGCGCAGGGTTTCCACGTCGAGGTCGTTGGTGGGCTCGTCGAGGAGCAGCACGTTGCCGCCGCTCTTCAGCAGCCGCGCCAGGTGGACGCGATTGCGTTCGCCGCCGGACAGTTCGCCGACGCGCTTCTGCTGGTCCTGACCTTTGAAGTTGAAGCGTCCGACATAAGCGCGCGACGGCGTCTCGTAGTTGCCGACCTTGAGGATATCCTGGCCGTCGG
>JBJKSL010000050.1:0-12172 GCA_046704145.1 Phycisphaerae bacterium | reverse complement strand
TGGTCGCGGTGGCGGTTGCCGGCTGCGTGCCCGTGCTTCTGATTCGAGCCAAAGCCTTTCAACTGTGGTTGGACAACACGATTATTCGTTTGCCGGTGGTCGGACGGATCGCCCGGCAGATCATTCTGGCCCGCATCTTCCGCATCTGGGGGACGGCAGTGCGCAGCAACGTGCCGCTACTCGAGAGCCTGGAGTTATCGCGCGGGGCCACACGCAATGCGGTGTATCGCAGCCTGATGGACGAAGTGCTGAACTCAGTACAGGAAGGCAACTCGATCAACAGTGTGCTCGACAGCCATCCGCTGGTGCCCAGAACTATGGCATCGGCAATCGGGACCGGCGAGCAGAGCGGCCAACTGGGTGAGTCGCTGCTGTTTCTGGCCGGCTATATGGAGGATGAAAACAGCCAGGCTCTTACCACGCTCACGCGCATGTTTGAGCCCATCGTTCTGGTGATCATGGGAGCCACGGTGGGCATGGTCGCGATTTCGCTGTTCCTGCCGTTGTTCGATTTGACAGCGGCCACCGGCATGAAGTGAGGAAGATACCTGAGAGTGTCTGCGCGTGGCGCGAGTGCGAAATTCTGGATTCCTGACCTGTCGGGATAGGGGCGCAAAGTATGGTGTTCTTGGCCAACAAAAGACAGCACGGTCCCATCGCCCTGGAGGTGGGTACGGCCGGTCTGCGCGCTGTGCAACTCGAACGGCGCGGCCAGAATCTCGCTGTCAGGCATTTCTGGCGGCAGACGGTCCTGGCCAAGCCCGCGGCCGAGACCGAAGGCAAGTCTGTTGCAGCCCCTGAGCATCTGGCGGCGACGAAGCTACCCCCCATCGCGTTGGATGGATTTGTCGGTAACGAAGTGGTCGTAGGCCTCAGCCCGCCTGAGGTCGAATGCACGCCGTTGCGCGTTCCGGACAGTTTGCTCAAGCTCGAACACCGTGCCCTGCTCGGTGCCATTCGGCACGAAGTCGGTCGCAGCATCAGCCTGCCGGTGGAAGAAGTTGAACTGGATATCTGGCGACTGGTTCCCGGGCACAGCGACAGCCCGAACCTGATGGTGGCGGCCGCTCCGCGAAAAGTAATTCAGCAGATCCTTGCCTGGCTCGACGAGCAGCGTCTTCGTTGCAAGCGGATTGACGTTGGTCCCGTGGCAGCTCTGCGCGCCTGCGCTCGTTTGGCCGATCGATCCGCGGACGACCATTTGTGGGGCGTACTGGATTTCGGACGTACAACCGCTCGCCTGTACATCGGGATCGGGCAGGTTCCGGTGTACGTGCGATGCGTTCCTCGTGCCGGGGAAGAGATGACGCGGCGAATCAGTGAGGAACTCGGAGTCTCCCGGGAATCGGCCGAGTCGTACAAACGCTACTACGGCGTACAGAACTGCGATGGCCACTTCAGAACTCCGATGTCCACGGAAGACGTTGTAAACAGTCGGCGGATGGCCGGCATTCTGCTGGGCGTCGTGCGGCCGATCATTCGCGGCGTTGGGGAAGAGGTTCAGCGATCGTTCCGCTATGCGATGGGGCTGTATCCCGATCGGCCGATCGCCGGCTTGTGGCTGGTCGGAGGGGGAGCCAGCCTGGGCGGGCTGACTGAGTCTCTCCGCGAGATGCTCGGCATCTCTGTCGTACGTGTAGGCATCGAGTCGCTACCGAGCGAACTGGCCTTCCCGCCGTCGCTGCCCGACGACGCCGTGCCCGAACTGGCTACTTGCCTGGGCTTGGGCTTTGGAGAGTTGAATTGAGTCTGGCTTCCAACAACCCGGCTTTCGCTGGATCGCCGCAGGTTAACCTCCTGCCGGCGGCCTACGAGGTTCGTTGTCGACGTGCTCGCCGGCTGCGCAGCTGGGTTGTGCTGGGGGCAATGCTGCTTGCACTTCAGGTGACCGCAGCTGTTGCCCTGCGCGAGATGGGCACCAAGACCCGTGACCTGCAGCAAGGCCTGATGGTTGCGGAGAATCAACAGCAGTCTCTCAAGAAACGTATTCAAGGCCTGGCGGCTCAACAGGCAGATCTGGACAAGCAACTCGAACTGGCAGAGCACCTGAATCGCAAACACCGTTGGAGTGAGTTGCTGTCTCACCTTTCTGATACCCTGCCTCCGACGGTGGTCTTGGTGGGGTGCGAATCTAATCCGCCCAAGAGCACGGCCAAGGGCCAAGAAGGCGCATCGGTAAGGCCGGCAGCCGACAAAGGGAAAGGTCCGGCAGAACCGGCTGACGTGGCGACAGGCCTGGTGATTACAGGCGTGGCGACGGACCACGGGGCAGTAGCCGCACTGCTGCGGAAGTTGAATGAAAGTGGCAAGCTGGGACGCTGCTCGCTCGAGTCGACGCAGCGGCAGGCGTACCTCAAAGGAGAGGGCGTGTTCTTCACGATCCGAACCCAATGGTAATACCGCGTATCAACCTGAAGCAATTTGGCGTTGACGCCGGCGGGGCCGCGGGGGTCCTGGTGGTGTTGGCCCTCGGCTACTTTGTGCTGATTCGGGGTCCGCTGGATGACCTGTGGATGAGCAAGCAGCTTCAGACCAAGCAGCTGGCTACGACCCTGTCGCTCACCAGCCTGCAGAAGGATTTCATCGCACGTGCCGCAAGGCTGAGGGAATTGCGCAAGGAATTGGAGGTGCGGGCGAGTTGGCTGGCAAATGCGGACCTGCCGGACGAGGTTCTGTCCCGGGTCAACAAGTTTGCCCGTCAATGTGATGTGTGCATAACTCGCTGGCAGCCACAGGGCACGCAACTCTTTCCGGAATACCAGGCTCAGGTCTTCTCGGTTGAAGGTAAGGCGTCGTGGCCTTCGCTTCTGCGGTGGCTGGCGCTGTTGGAGGAAGGTGTACCCTTATTGGATGCGACGCACTTCTCGGTAACTGCGCCGACCAAGGCCGGACGGGACGTGTGCGAATTCTCGTGCTCTCTGAAACTGTACACCGGAGCACCGGAGAAGCCGGCGGAAATGGCGGTGGCACGATGATGCAGGCCAGTCGCAAAAAGCAGTTGATTTACGGCCTCCTGCTGGGTGGAGCTTTCGCCGCTCTGGCCATCGATCGCATGACCGGCGGTGGTCCGGCGGTGGCCCAGGCCAGCCGTGTGTCACGCTTGCGCGCAGGTGCTGCAAACGACAAAACGCCTGCCAAAGATACGAAAGGCCCAGCCATCGCCCGCGTCTTTGAGCAGAATTTCAATGGAAAGGCTGACAAGGCCGGCGGCTTAGAGATCGAAGAGAAGCGGGATGCGTTCAGCCTGACGCCGGAAATGCGGCAGGTCTACGAAACCAAGTCATCAGACGCACAATCCGATCGGGGACAGAAAGTAGAAGATGAGCAGGAACTGCGGCGCAAGGAGGCGGAGGAGTTCGTCACCGCTCACAAGCTCAAGGGCACCAGTCTGGAAAATGGTGGGGCCTGGGCCTTGATTGACGACAGCATAGTCCGAATAGGTGAGCAGGTGGACGGCTACGAACTGCAGAAGGTCGAACATTATCGGGTCCAACTGAAAAAGGGCGAAATCGTCGTTAGTTTGACGCTTCCTACGCCATTCTAACGTAAAGTAGATCGTATTCTTGATCGATGTCTCCAGGGGCAACCTAAAAGAGGAAGCCTCGCGGTACAACCGGCATCCTTTCGAAGGTGAGGGTAGAACAAGATGAAGGGCAAGACGAAACGCGGGTTCAGCTTGATTGAATTGGTCGTTGTGATTGTGATCCTGGCGGTGATCTCAGCGATTGCTCTGCCACGCATGAGCCGAGGTGCCAAAGGAGCCGACGAGTCGGCACTGGGACAGAACCTGGCCGTACTGCGCAGCTCGATCGAAATGTACGCGGCCGAACATGGTGGCGATTTCCCGGGTAAGGATGGCCTTGAGGATACCTTGATAGCCCAACTGACCCAGTACTCCGACCGGGCCGGCACGACCGCCGCTGCTCCGGATTCGGCCAACGGCATAATCTACGGGCCTTATCTACACAAGGTTCCGCCGCTCACCGTTGGTGCGAATGCGGGCGAGAGTTCGGTTACGATGACTGCAGTCACTCCGGCTCCGAACGGCTCTACCGGCTGGGTCTACGACTATAAGACCGGCCAGATCATTGCCAACTGTGCCGATACTGAGGTCAGCGAAGCCGGCACCAAGTATAACGATTGGTAATTGCTCATGACCTTTGAAGGTCGCAAGCACTCACAAACAAGCATCAGACCCGGCGGTCCGCGCGTGACGCGGGTCGCCGGGTTCTCGTTGGTTGAACTGTTGATCGTGCTGTTGGTGATCTCGGTGGTGGCCGGCATCGGCATCAACCGATTTGCCAACTCCGCCAGCAACCAGCAACTCGATGCAGGCGTTCAGCGTGTGATGGCCGACATCGAACTGGCTCGGGCTAAAGCAATTGCGCTGGCGGCGAATGGCACCGTGCAGTTCGATACTGCCACGGGCCATTACACGATGTCGCAATTGCCCGATGTCGACCGCCCCGACCAGGCCTACACAGTCGATTTGAGCCAGGATCCTTATCGAGTGGCCATCACAGACATAGACCTGGATGGGGCGGGCAGCAGCACGCTGACTTTCGATCCGTACGGACGGCCGGTGCTGGCCGCGTCGTGCGGGACGGATACGCCGTTGCTGGTCGCGCTCACGGTACGGAGACGCACTATCGTCGTATGGGTCGATGCGGCGACAGGACAGCCCCATGCGGACTAGGAACCGAAGCAATTCTGCCGGCTCTGAACCTGCCGTGGCGTATCGACTACGGCACGGGCTGACGCTGGTCGAACTTGTGGTCAGCATGGCCATCATGAGCGTGCTGGCCGTAGGCATTTCGTCCGCCATGGTGGTGGCCACTCGATCTATCGAACGCCCCGACAGTCCCTCAGCCTGTATTCGGGAGGCGTCAAGCGTGTCTCATCAGGTCATGACCGAGCTGACTTCTGCCGTGGCGGTGCCTGAGCGTGAATCAAACGCCGTCACGATCGCAGTGCCGGACCGCGACCGGGACGGAGTGTCGGAACAGATTCGCTACGCATGGGACGGAACACCCGGCGGAATCCTGACCCGCCAGTATAACGCCGAAACCGCCTGCCCGATGCTCAGCACCGTATACGCCTTCACTCACGGCTACGACTTGCTCGACCATACTCTGCCAGACTCCGGCAGACAGGATGTCTCGCTGGCCGACCACAATTCACCCACCGATTTGAGCAGTTTTCGACCGGGTAGCATGGCTTGGATTTCCCAGTGTTTCAAGCCGGCCCTGGCGGCTGACGTGGTGAGTTGGCGCGTTACGCGAGTGGTCGTCCAATGCCGGAAAATCGGCATCATAGGTGCGCAACTCACGATCCAGCTCAAGCAGGCCCAGGCAGGAGGGACGCCGGGCGCAACGACATATGCTGAGACAACCGTCTCTCAGGACGATCTGTCAGGAATGTTCTCATGGCAGAGCTTCGGCCTGCAGAATTGCCCCAACATCGCCGCGGATCAATCGGTCTGTCTGCTCTTGAAGGGCGATCTGACGTCGGTGTGTGAGGTGTGCTACCACAACCGGAATGTCTACCGTTCTGGCTGGTTTCTATCGACCAGTGTTTCTGGTGGCGTGTTCTGGACGACCAAGTCTTCCCAGGCACTGCAATTCGAGATTTACGGCACTACGACTGGCACCAGTGAACAGGCCGCTGCGCCAGAGCAGGTACTGGGTGCCGTACGATGGGAACTACAGGTGGGAAGCGATTCCGGGAACCTGGTCAACGGCGGCGCTCAACTTGCCAATCTGCCGGAGTAGCGTGGAATGTCGATGGGCACCGACAATTCGAGAGTGCGCTCGACGCGTGTATGGGCTCGTGAGGCCTTCACGCTCGCCGAGGCGGTCATCTCGACCGCCATTGTCGGAATCATGATGGCTGCAGCCCTGGCTTGTGTGGCCCAGACAGCCAAGTTCCGCCACATCAGCAACGACCAGCAATTGGCCAGCGCCTTGGCCAACCAGCTCATGGCGGAAATCCTTTCGAAAGCCTACGTGGATCCGGGAGCGGACTCCACGGCTCTAGGGCTGGAGGAGGCTGTCACCGGAAATCGCCTGCTGTTCGATGATGTGGACGACTACGACGGCTGGATCGAGAGCCCCTGCAAGCTGGCTGACGGTACAGAACTCGCCAACGGCTCGGGCTGGTACCGCAAAGTCGACGTGGCATTCACGTCCTATGCTGACCTCGACGCAACCGCCTTTAGCGACACCGGCCTGAAACGCATCACGGTGGAAGTCGGGCGATTACGTGCCGGCGGATCGGCCGCTGATGCCAGTGATCGCACTGCGGTCCTGCAACTCAAGGCCATCGCCGGTCAGGGACGGGGTATCCAATGACCCCATCGAGATACCAGCAATCGTCGGCATGGAACCGCCGCTCGCGACGCCTGCGGCGCGGCACTGGCTATGTCCTTGTCATGGGGGCGGCCATGCTGGTTGCGGTCATCGCTCTGTCTTCCGTGGCTTTGGTGCGAGTCCAGCAGCGGACGCAGGAAGCTGCGGTCGACAGCTCGCGGGCGAATCTCTATGCTCGTTCCGCCGTGGAGACAGCCGTAGCTTATTCGGTCAAGCATTCGAACTGGCGTAACCTTTACTCCAACCTGGCGAGCGGCATGCCCTGGAGCTTCGACCTGGGCAGTTGCTCTTTCACTATCACCGAGCCGGACGGCAGCAGCCTGAACACGACCTGGGACAACCCGGTTCTGATTACGGGCACGGGCACGGTGGGCGACTCCACTCGTCCCCAGGCTCAGCGCCGCCTGTCGGTGTCGGCTCATCAACCCCCGCTGCCTATCCTGGGGACAGCGCTGCATTCGGCTGCGGACATAGCTGTGAACCCTGGCACCGCAGTGCATGCGAACGACGGCCCATTGTCCACAAACGCGATGCTCACCAATCAGTCCGCCATCTACGGCGACGTGGAGACCAGGAATCTCGCCAACTCTGGAACCATCTCCGGCAAGGTGACACTGATTACCACGGATAAGCTCATGCCCGACTCCTCAACCTTCAACTACTACCGCACGCTTTCCACTGCGGTAACCCTGCCGGCGTGGAGCATCGGGTCCACCATGCAATGGGCTTTGCTTAGTCCAAACAGCAATCCGTGGGACTCGGGCCACACTAGTCCTGACGGCTTGTACTACATTCAACCTGGCGGAGACCTGACCATTCGCGACGCCCGGATCGTGGGCACCCTGCTCGTTGACCTGAACCCCGGCAGAAAACTGGTTCTGGACACCGCTTTACTGTGGGAGCCCGCCCGCCCTGATTTCCCTTCCCTGATCGTGAGGGGAAACTGCGAAATCCGCTTCTCTGACAGTCTGTCGGAATCCGGCCAAGTCAATTTCAACCCGGAGAGCACGCCGTATCACGACAGCTACAACACCAACATGTCGGATACGTTTCCCAGCGTGGCCAAAGGCTTGTTCCATATCGTGGGCCAGTATTCAACCCTTCTGATCGATAACGATCCCCAGATGCTGGGCACTATCATCAGCGAAGGTCCCGTCACCCTTCACGGAGAGCCCACCTTGACTGCCGATCCCAACCTGCTGCTCGTGCCGCCCATGCACTACCGCATGAGTTACCTGCAAATCGACCCCGGCAGTTGGAAGCCGGTGGTAGGCACAAACTGAAATCCTGTGGCACAACATCAGATTCTCTTTTCCGCTGCCGATAACTGCCGCAGAGGAGAATCCCCATGTCGCTTCAACCAGTCTCTCGGTTCTGCTGCAATTATCGGACCACCCTTGCCGCTTTTGCCGCCGGCTTGCTCGTGGGCAGTCTGGTGCATGAGTTTGCCCGGCCCGTATTCGCGCACATCCCCAACGCCGGTCAGCAACGGCTGGAACTGAACCAGCAGATGGATGATGTGAACGCCTAGTTGGGGGAGGTCGTCTCCTTTCTGCGAACGGGAACCCTTAAGGTCCGTGTGATGGAGACCGATAAGACTGCAACCGGTACCTCGCGGGCGTGGCCCGCAGATCGCGGCGGACTTTCGCCCGCGCCAAGGGTTACCGTTTCGGCTCAGTCGGCCACGGGGAAGGATGCGAAGTGATTGTCCGTGGCAGGCGGTCGTAGCCGTCTGTGTTTTTTGTCCTAAACGGCTTGGATGCCAAACCTCAGCTTGTCTGAGGCTACGAATGGACGGATCCGCTTGAGAACGACCCAAACTCAGGATGGATGGCGGTGGGCATGGATGCTGATCGCGGCAGCAGTCAGTTGCTGCGGCGCGACCGTGGCCCTGGCTGGAATCGCACCAACTTCACAGCCCGCACTGCGGATGAGTTCCGCGGATACGGTTGGCGAACTGCACTTCGCCGGCGCGCCGTTGACCGACGTGCTGCGATTGCTCTCCACCAAGACCCGCAAGAACATCATCGCCAGCGGAGCAGTGCAAGGCACGGTGACTGCAGACCTCTTTGACGTCAACTTCCGCGAAGCCCTCGA
Organism: Phycisphaerae bacterium; assembly: GCA_046704145.1. Classification (GTDB taxonomy): domain Bacteria; phylum Planctomycetota; class Phycisphaerae; order UBA1845; family PWPN01; genus JACQVT01. The sequence continues at coordinate 3,707 of JBJKSL010000050.1, read as the reverse complement.
TTCGATCCTCACGCCCAACGGATGCGGGTTCCTCGAGCAGGGCAATTTCATTCACGTTTACACGCTCAAGGAGCTGGCCGAGCGGCAAGCGGTCAAAACCGGAGACGAGTTGACCGCTCGGCTGTTCCATCTCAACTACGTGTCGACCACCGACATCGAGCCTATGATCAAGCCGCTGCTGAGTCCGGACGGCAAGATGGCCGTCATGCCGGAAGCGGGTCAGTCGTCCGCTGCCAGCAGCAGCTCAAGCAGCAGCAGTAGCAGCAGCGGTAGTAGCTCGGGGAGCGAGAGTGGCAGCATTCAAATCGGGCCGGGCAATCTCTTGTCGCGGCCGGATTGCATGGTGGTTTATGACTATCCCGGCCACTTGGCCGCTATCGAGAAGGTTATCAACGAGCTCGATGTTCGGCCGCGACAGGTGTTGGTCGAGGCCACGATTCTGCGTGCCAGCCTGGGAGAGGACAACTCTCTGGGCATCGATTTCAACGTGCTTGGCGGCGTGAACTTTCAGGAAATCGGGGCGGTCTCGCCCGGAGTGACCGACGTGGCGGTCGGCAATCTGCCGCCCGACCAGTTCGCCGACCATAGCTGGACCGTTCGTACCGACTTCAACGACGCCATCCCCAGAGGTGGTTTCACCTTCGGCATAATTCACAACGACGTGGGTGCCTTCATCCGCGCCCTCGAAGGCGTGACCGATGCGACCGTGCTGGCCAACCCCAAGGTGCTCACCCTCAATCGGCAGGAAGGGCACGTTGTGGTCGGACGCCGCGACGGCTACATCACCACAACTGTCACAGAAACCACCGCCACTCAAACGGTCGAGTTCCTCGAGACGGGCACGCGGCTGTTCTTCCGGCCGTTCATATCCAGCGATGGCTTCGTGCGGCTGGAGATCCATCCCGAAGACAGCAGCGGCGGGCTCAATGAGCAGAACTTGCCGTTCAAGCGCACCACAGAAGTAAGCACCAACATCATGGTTCGCGACGGCTGCACCGTACTGATCGGCGGCCTGTTCCGAGAGGCACTCTCCACCACGCGAACGCAGGTGCCGTACTTCGGCAACATCCCGGTGGCCGGCGCTCTTCTGCAATCCAACACGGATTCGACCCAGCGAGAGGAAGTCATCATTCTGCTGACCGTTCACGTGGTCAAGGATGACATCTACGCGGAAAAGTCGGAGGAGGCGGCCAAGGATGTTGAGCTGATACGCTTGGGGGCGCGCAAAGGCATGCAGGCGTACGGACGCAACCGGCTGGCCCAGATCCATTATCGCTGGGCGGTCGAGAATGAGGAGTCCGGGCACTACAAGCGTGCACTGTGGGACACGCGCCTCGCGCTGCACCTGGCACCGACCTACCTGCCGGCTCTGAAGCTGAAGGAGCGGCTGCTTGAAGAACGCGAGACCGAGCGCGATGAGGGGCTGATCCGCGATTTTATTAAACGCCGTTTGCAATGCCCAGCGGATCCGGCGTCGCCTGTGGACGAGCCGGCGAATGAGGAGCCCGCAAAATGAAAGCTTGGACGCTTACCGGTACGGCCCTGTCGGCATCAGCCTTGATACTGCTATTCACCGGTTGTTCGCAGTCGCTGAAGAAGAACCCCGCCAAGGAGGAGGCCAAGGCTCGCTGGGAGCAGATGCGCGCCAAGGTCCGGCTGCAGTTGGCCGACCGCAATTTTGAATCCGGCCAGGTGGACGACGCGTTCAACCTTTGCCAGGAAGTGCTGTCACTCGATCCGGCCAACGTCGACGGCTACCTGCTGATGTGCCGGATTCACCTGGAGAAGGGCCGGATCGCCGAAGCCGAGTCTGTTCTCGATGTGGCTTCCGGTCTCGGCCAGCCCAGCCCCGATTTGGCTTATCTGCGCGGCATGCTGGCGGAGCATCGCGAAAAACGCGAGGACGCCTGTGCCTGGTACAAGCAGGCCTATGAGGCCAAGCCCAACGAAGTCGACTACCTGGTGGCCTACGCCGAATCGTTGTTGGCCACCGAGGATCTCAACACCGCGGTGGATGTGCTGACCAAGCGCGGCCAGGATTTTGAGCAGGACCTGCGCGTGCAGATTCTTCTCGGCCAGGCACTGAGCATGGCCGGGCAATATCGAGAAGCGAGCGATGCCTACTTGTCCGTGATGCGGCTGGCGCCGAACAATCCACAACTGCGAGAAGAGGCGGGCCTGTCACTACTGGCAGCGGGGCGTCTGGATGAAGCTCAATCCGTGCTGGAGCCGCTGATTAAGTCTGCCAAGGACAAGCCTTCAGTCAGCGCAGTCCAGGCGTATGCCGCGATCATGCTGCAGGCCAACCAGCCCGAGCGCGCCATAAGTATGCTCGACGGCGTTGCCGGCAACGATGCTCGATCGTTCCCCCTCTGGCTGCTGCTGGGCAAAGCCTACCTGACGGTGGACCAGGTCGCCAAGGCCAAAGACGCCGCCCAGCGTGCCTGTAAACTTCAGCCGAAGTCGGTGGAGGCTCAGCTCCTGTTGGCATGCTGCGATCTCGCCGCCGGCAACCGTACCCAAGCCTTTGCCGCAGCCCAGGACATAGTAGCCGCACATCCGGACGACCCCGTGGCCATCTCCTTGCTGCAAAAGGCAGTCAATCCTGAGCACGATTGAGTGTTTTTTGCGTAGACGCAGCAACTTCTTGTGTGGGACCGACATCTTGCCGGTCCACAATGACCGGCTGGAAGCCGGTCCCACATTTCTCATCGCGCGGCTCATCCCGCGCACGTTGACCACTCAATCTGCGACAATTAGACTCCGTTAGCCTTGCTGGTGTCTCGGAAGACAGCTGCACCGGCGGACCCTGGCTTACGGAACGTCATGAGTACAGTTCTTCAAAACGCTGCGAAAGCTGCCGATGAGCAGACTTTCATATTCCTGGCTGCGGTGACCTTCGACAGCTGCCTGAGCGGAAGAACGCGGCGGCTGGCGGAGGCCCTTGCCGGCGACGGGCATCGCGTGGTCTTCGTCGAAATGCCCAGCTTGCGCCAACTGGCCCGGCCGGCTGCACTCTTGAAGAGATCGTTCGTTTCTCCCGTACCCCAAGCCAACTGCTGCTGTTCACGAGGTGTGCACGTGCTGCGATTGCCGCCGCTGCCCTGGCGACTCCGCGCCGGCTGGCCTCGGGTGACAGATTTGTGGCGTTCGCATGTCGTGCGAGTTCTGCAGAGAGCAGTGCCCGACCTGAGAAGTGCCGTAGTGGTGACCTCTACGCCCTGGTGGCTGCCGCTGATGGAAGCCTTGCCCGCCGCAGTGCGCTGCTACGATTACCTCGATCATATCGACGTGCAGGCCGGGCCTGGGCGCATCGACCTGTTTCGCGGTTGGGACCGCAAACTCCTGCAGTTGTGCGACGTGCTGACCACCGTCAGCGAACCTCTACGCAAGCACTTGGCCGAGCATTGGCCGGCAGACAGGCCGCACCTCGTGCCCAACGGCGTCTGCGGCGAGTGGATCGACCAGCCCGTGCAGGCCGTCGATCGCGGGTCGCTCACGCCTCGACCGGCTGCACCCAAAGCGGGCTTTCTCGGTGCATTGTTCGAATGGATCGACCTGGACCTGTTGGCGGACGCGGCCGCTCGCCTGGACACGGTTGAGTTCGTGATCGTCGGGCCTACGCGACGCGGCGTGAGTATCGATCGACTTAAAACGGTGCCCAACATCCGCTGCCACGGGGCGGTGCCGTTCGAGCAGGTGCCGGC
>JBJKSL010000049.1:0-3837 GCA_046704145.1 Phycisphaerae bacterium | reverse complement strand
TGCGGTACCGGGCAGCACTTACGCGCATTTGCGGCCGTTTCGCGGTGGGTTCGTCTTTGCAGAATAGCTATGGGCTGTGAGCTCTGAGCTTTGAGCTTTGAGCCAGACGGGGGAACCTGACGCTGTGGGCAGGACGAACAAATCGCGGGAACGGATTCCCGCAAGGGTGCGCGCCGGAAATGATTCCGGCACGAGCTAATATGGGGTTGTCAATGAGCCTAGTAACAACGCGTGCGATGCTCCGGGCAGAAGGGAGAGATCGCGGGAATGGATTCCCGGAAGAGTGCGTGCCGGAAAGGATTCCGGCACGAGCTGAGTTGGGTGTTCCGGCACGAGCTGAGTTGCTCGCAACGCGTGCAATGCCCCGAACTCGGTTGAGTAACGGGGTCGCTTGGGCGTGCGTAGTTGCACTACTTGGCAGTCTGGATGTGGCGGTAGCACAGCCGGCGTCGCGACCGGCGTTGCCCACGATCTCGTGGGAGGCGTCCACGCTGCAGTTGGTTCAGGCGGGCGGGGACTATGGCCGGATGGTGCAAATCGGGGCGGGCAGGGTTGCGTGCGTGTACGACACGTGGGGGAAGATGTGGATCCGCCACAGCCTGGATGAGGGCAAGACCTGGCAGGAGCCAATCCTTGTGGCCAAGGCGGCAGGCTGCTGGCTGACAAACGCGGAACTGCTGGTCTTGCAGGATGGGTCGCTGCTGTACTTCTGGAACGAACGGCCGTTGAAAGCGGTTGCGGCTCAGGGGGCAGCCAGTCAGCCGGGCGAGTCGGCGAGGCGGTTTTTGATTCGCATGGCTCGCAGCGAAGACGGCGGTCGAAGCTGGTCGCCGGGGAGGACGTTGTACGCGGCGGGCAGCAGGTATGGAGACGGCTGCTGGGAGCCGACCAGTCTGCTGCTGCCCTCCGGCGAGATTCAGGTTTACTTTTCCAATGAGGCCCCGTTCACGAAGACGGAGGAACAGGAGATCGCCCTGCTGCGGTCGCTGGACGGGGGCAGTACGTGGTCCAAAGCGGAGCGGATTGCGTTCAGAAAAGGGCATCGCGACGGTATGCCGGTGCCGGTACTGCTGGCGGGCGGAGGGGGCATTGCGGTGTCCATCGAGGATAACGGCTATGCGGGTGAGCGGTTCAAGCCGGTGATCCTGCACACGAGCTTGGCTGACAACTGGCGGTCGGGGCCGATCGGCGGTGAGAGCCCGCATCGCTGGGGAGCATTGGCGGAGCCGCTGAAGGCTGGCTGGTACGGCGGTGCCCCCTGTCTGCGGCGGCTGCCGTCGGGCAAGGTTTTGTTGTCGTACCAGGAGGGTGCAGACGGCGGGATGGATCGCTGCCGTATGGCGGTGTGCGTGGGTGACGCCGATGCCCGGAATTTCGGACACAAGACCTACCCCCTGCCGCTGGGACCGAAGGGGAATCAGTTGTGGAATTCGCTGTTCGTGAAGGATGCGCGGACGGTGGTGGCTATCTCGACGGCGACGGTGAAGGGCGTGCGGGGGCTCTGGGCGGTTGAAGGTACGGTGAACGGGGTGGGAGGCGAATAGGCGGGAAGTGCGAAGCCGCAAGCGGCGGGGGTCGCGGGAATGGATTCCCGCAAGAGTGCGTGCCGGAAGGGATTCCGGCACGAGCTAAGTTAGGGATTCCGGCAGGAGCTAAGTTGGAGATTCCGGCACGAGCTGAGCTTTGAAAACACAGCCGAGGGCGGCTGTGCCACATGTAGTGGAAGCGGCTGGAGGGCGCTTGCAAGCTGGGGGAGGTGGCTGTATAGTATCGTGCTAGGAACATCGCGAGAGTAAGGAAATTGTTAGGTCCAGCATGTTGCTGGAGGCCGTCACGGTGACGGTTGGTAGCGCAGGCAGGTTAACTGGAAGGTTCTCATGGCCCTCGTAGTGGAACGCAAATCGCAGTTGATCGATGAGTTTCGTCAGCACGAAAAAGACACGGGTTCTCCCGAGGTCCAGATCGCTCTCTTGACGGAGCGTATCAACCAGTTGACCGAGCACCTCAAGACCCACAAGAAAGATCAGGCATCTCGGCGTGGGTTGCTCAAGATGGTCGGACAGCGTTCCAGTCTGCTGAAGTATCTGACCCGGTTGGACCGGGATCGGTACCTGAAGGTGATCGCCAAGCTGGGTCTGCGTAAGTAGGCAAGTGGGCGTCTGAGCTGGCAGGCGTATGACGAAGTCTGGCAGCGGGCGGCGATCGCACGGAACGGCTGAAGCATTCCGCAGCAAGCTCGCTGGTCGCACGATCCGGTTGACTTGCTCCACCAATTCTCAGTTTCTCTCTCTCATTCCTCATGGCAGAGTTGCCTTCTGGCGACGGTCTGCGTGGTTTCGCTGTTGCTTGTTCTCATTCCTGGCCACTCCCCTGTTGGCGAATAGGCCAAATGCGGGTTGGCAGGAGACAGTAGCGGCGAGAGCCCTGGTCGGTGCAGTGCCCTTATAGGGTCACTACGATCCACGGGCATATTCACGGCACATTCAACCGGCAGGAGGCTGGTTTTTCGCATTACGTGTCAAGTTGGCATTTGTTGTTTGAGGCTAAAGATTAATGGAAATCAAGACAGTACAGGTGGACGTCGGCGGCAGGACTCTCACGTTGGAGACGGGCAAGATTGCGAAGCAGGCAGACGGGGCAGTGATGGCCCGCTACGGTGATTGCGTGGTGCTGGGAACCGCGGTGCGGGCCCAGCCGCGTGAAGGCATCGATTTCTTCCCGCTTACGGTGGATTATCGCGAGAAGGCGTATGCCGCGGGCAAGTTCCCGGGTGGCTTCTTCAAGCGCGAAGGCCGTCCGACCAGCAAAGAGATTCTCACCATGCGGATGATCGACCGTCCGATCCGTCCGCTGTTCCCCAAGGGTTTCAAAGACGAGATCCAGATTCAGACACTGGTCATGGCGGCCGACCCGGCCTTTGACTCGGACATCACCTCGATCGTGGCGGCTTCGGCGGCTTTGTCGATCAGTTCGGCTCCGTTCGAGGGCCCGATCGCTGCGGTGCGCGTCGGGCGGGTGGACGGCGAGTTCGTGATCAACCCGACGTACGAGCAGTTGGAGAACTCCGAGTTCGACATGATCCTGGCCGGCCACGTTGACGGCGTGAACATGATTGAGGTTGGCGGCCTGGAGGTTCCCGAGCAGGTCATGGCGGATGCCATCGCTTTCGGGTTCGAGGCCATCAGCAAGATTGTTGCGGCCATCACCGATCTTCGCGAGCAGGTGAACAAGCCTCGCGAGTGGACCAAGCCGGAGGCCAATGAGGAGTTGCTCAAGCAGGTTCGCAAGCTGGCCTATGACGAGTGCTGGAAGCGGCGCCAGATTCCGGGCAAGCTCGAGCGGCAGGCAGCGATGAAGGAATTGTACGACGGCATCATCGAGAAGCTCTGTCCGGTGGATGCTGCGGAGTGCCCGTTCGAAAAGGGCGAGGTTTACAACGCGATCCACGAGATTGAAGAGGAAGTCTTCAACAAGCTGATCCTCGACTCGGGCAAGCGTTCGGACGGGCGTGGGCCGACGGAACTGCGGCAGATCACGGGCGAGGTTTCCTTGCTGCCGCGGACGCACGGGTCGGCTTTGTTCACTCGTGGCGAGACGCAGGCCATGGTGGTGACGACGCTGGGCACGGCTCGGGACGAGCAGATCATCGACGGGCTGGCGGAAGAGTACAGCAAGAAATTTATGCTGCACTACAACTTCCCGCCGTTCAGCGTGGGCGAGGCTCGACGGATTACCGGCCCGGGGCGACGGGAAATCGGCCACGGAGCTCTGGCGGAGCGATCGCTGGAGGCGGTGCTACCTTCGGCGGAGGACTTCCCGTACACGATCCGGGTGGTG
>JBJKSL010000048.1:0-11253 GCA_046704145.1 Phycisphaerae bacterium | reverse complement strand
AGCTTCAACATTGTGCAGTATTCGCTCAGGCGGCGGTTGAGGTCGTCGACGGTGACCTTTTCGATCCGCCGCATGCTGAAATCTTCGATGGTGAACGAGGCGGTGATGGTGCCGCGGGCCAGGGCCTGCTTTAGCGTGGTTACTGTGACTTCGTCGGCGGTGGCCAGATAGCCCATCATGCCGCCAGCGAAGCTGTCGCCCGCACCGGTGGGGTCGACGACGTTGGTCGTCGGATAGGCCGGCAAGACAGCCACGCTGTCGCGGCTGACCAGCATGCTGCCGTGCTCGCCCTTCTTGATGATGACGTACTGCGGGCCCATGTCGAGAATCTTGCGGCCGGCGAGTACGAGGTTGGTCTGCTCGGTGAGCAGGCGAGCTTCGAAGTCGTTCATGATCACGCCATGCACGACCTTGAAGACGTCCCTCAGCGGCTCTCGTGTCGTATTGATCCACAGATCGCGGGTGTCGGCCATGATGAACTTGGGCGACTTGAGCTGGGTGACAAGGTCCTTCTGCAGGGCCGGGTGGGTGGCGGCGAGGAAGACGTATCCGCTGTCGGCGAACTGTGGCGGGATCTTGGGGCCGGCTTCGGCGAGTACGTTCAGCTCGATGGCGGTGGTTTGTGCGTCGGCATTCTCGCCCGCGTAAGAGCCCGACCAGCGGAAGGTCTTGCTGCCCTTGCGAACCTCCAGGCCGGCGAGGTCGATCTTCTGCTGGGCGAGGTAGGCCTTGAAGTCGGCCGGGAAGTCCTCGCCGACCACGCCCACGAACCGCACCGGCGTGAACAGCTGAGCGGCGAGCGAGAAGTACACCGCCGATCCGCCGTAGACGCCCTTGGCTTCGCCCTGGGGGGTTTTGACGTCGTCGATACCAATGCTGCCGGTGACGAGTAATGACATTCCGGGTGTTCTCCTGGATGGATCGTTCTGGAAAACTCCTGGATGAGTAGATCCACGAGCATCGGAAACGATCTTTTTCAAACGCCCAGGGCAGGCCTGCCCTGGGCTTTCCGCGTTATCGTTATGAACCGCGGCCCCGAGGGGGCGATCCTCCGCCTGTTTGTCCTGAAAAATCTCTTCGCGGTCGATGCTGACGTCGGGTGGGGCCTCGAAGCCCAGCCGTACCCGCTCACCGCGGATGCCGACCACCTTAACCAGCACGTCCGAACCAATACGAACCGACTGCTCCCGTTCCCGGGTCAGTACAAGCATCCCTGCCATGGTGGTTGTCCTCCAGGGCAGTCTTGCTGTGGCGCGGGTAGCAGTTTAGACGGGGAGAGGGAGATTGCCAAGGGTTTGGAATTGTCATGCTTGAGGCTCTATTGTGTTGACATCCTGCCGCCGGGCGGCATATTGAGGGGCTTTCGCCCGCGGGCGGGCGTATTTCTGGGGAGCGAACCATGAGCGAGCTGAACATTCGTAAAGATGCGTGCGAATTGGACTTTCTGTCGCTGGGCGCGATGGTGCACCGGCTGGATCCCGGCGTGATCCCGTTTCGCAAGGCTAAAACCGTCGATATTCACGTCTCCGGCGGCGAGTACAACGTGTCCGCCAACTTATCCGACTGCTTCGGGCTCAAGAGCGGCATCGCCACCGCCATGGTGGACTACGGCATCGGCGAGCTCATTCAGGCTCGCGTGCAGGAGATGGGGGTCAAGCCGTTTTACAAGTGGTTCAAGCACGACGGCGTGCGCGGCCCGAACATGGCCACCGTCTACAGCGATCGCGGGCATGGGGCCCGGGCGCCGGTGGTCTTCTACAATCGCTCCAACGAGGCCGGGGCACTACTCAAGCCAGGCGACTTCGACTGGGCGAGCATCTTCAGCAAGGGCGTACGTTGGTTCCACTCGGGCGGCATCTTCTCAGCGTTGTCGGAGACCACCTCGCAGTTGGTCATCGAAGGCATGGAGGCGGCCCACAAGGCCGGTGCTATCAACTCCTTCGACCTGAATTACCGGGCCAAACTGTGGGCGCCCATCGGCGGCGACAAACAGGCCCAGGCCACGCTTCGCAAGATCGTCAGCAATGTGGATGCCCTCATTGGCAACGAAGAGGACCTGCAGAAGGGGCTGGGCATTACCGGGCCGGAAGTCACGCAGAAGGCCTCCTCCAAGCTCGATCCCCAAACCTTCTTTGCGATGATCGAGCGGGTGGTCAGGGAGTTCCCCAATATCAAGATGGTGGCCACGACGCTCCGCGAGGTGCATTCCACTAACCGGCATGATTGGGCCGCGGTGCTGTGGTTGGACGGCAAGCATTACGTCAGCCCGACGGCGCAGCTAGACGTGCTGGACCGCATCGGCGGCGGCGACGGCTTTGCCGCAGGCTTGATCTACGGTCTCATAGCCGGACGCGATCCGGAGACGGCATTGCGACTCGGCTGGGCCCATGGCGCACTGCTGACCACCTTCCCCGGCGACGTGACTATGGCACGTCTGCCGGAGGTGGAAGCCTTCGCCAAGGGCGGCTCGGCTCGCGTTCAGAGATAGCTGAACCTGTGCTGCTACGATTGCGGGGCGGCCGCTGCCGGCATCTGGGCCGGCAGGTCCAACCCAATCTGCTTGGCCAGTTCGATCACTTTGGGCAGGAGCTGATCGTCATCCTTGCCGCTGGAGAAGAGTAGCTCCTGGGCACGCCGGCAGTCCAGCTTTGCCTCGGTTACATCCTGATCGGCTTCGGTAGATTTACCGGCCTTGGCCGAAACCTCGCTGCGTTTAACCAGCCCGTAGGCGGCGTGATAATGCACGGCGGCCATCTGCGCCAAGTCCAGCGTTTGAGCGGCGTAAATGCCTTCACGGACAGTGGCGATACCGCGGTCATACTTGCCCTGCAAGATCAAAGCCCAGCCCAGCGTATCCAGGATGTTGCTCTGGCCGGGCAGGAGCTTGTTGGCCTCTTCGGCGTAGCTCATGGCCGAAGCAGGATCCTTTAGCTGATCGATGAGCAGATATGCCAGGTTGTTCATTGCAGCCGGGCGGGCCACGCTTCCCTGCGGGGCGACTTTAAGCATTTCCTCGTAGGTGCTGCGCGTCTGTTCCCACTGCTTGGTTTTGTATTGCACCTCGGCTATGCCTTGCAGCCAGTACAGGCGGAGCGGCAGGTACTTGGGATCGCTTGTAGAAAGCTTCTTGTCCATTGCCTGGGCGATTTTCATGAAGCTTTCGTAGTCTGAACGCTCTTTCAGCATGCGGGCAAGCAGCAGTTGAGCCACGGGATCGTCGGGCCTGCTCTCAGCTCCACGTTTGACGAAATCAAAGACGGCATCTTTGCCCATCGTGTTGGTCAGATCGACAGCGATCTCGGCGAGGATTCCGGCCACGTTAGTTCCGCCGGCGGTTGCCTGGCCGAAGAGGTCTGTTGCTTTTGCCGTGTCGCCCTTGGCTGCGTACATGGCTGCCGTACGCAACAGGACCACAGGGCTGGTTCGTATCTCTGCGGACAGGGAGGTGTTGATGTACTCCTCCATGTCGTCATACCTCTTGTACTCCATGAAGACGGACAAGAGCTTGTCGAGGGTTTGGGGAGCGTAGTTTGTGTTCTTGGCGGCCTCGCGCAAGTATTGGATGGCTCGTCCGTCATCCTTTCGTGCGATGGCCACATCGGCCAGCATGCTGACCCACACCGGGCTTTGGGGGTTGGCCCGGTACAGGGGCATGATGAAAGCCTCGGCCTCGTCATACTTCTTGACGCCTCTATCCATGTAGATCTTGAAGAGTTCCTGGGCGACTCGCATCCAGCCGGGCTTCTCCTTCAGGAGCGAGGTCAACTCTGCGACGGCCTGATCGGTCTGGCCGGTGATCTGAAGGCAGCGGGCCAGCAGAATGCGATGCTCGTAGTTGAATCCGCTGGCGGTGAGGATTTTGGCTTCGCGGAGGTCGTTGATGGCCAAGTCCCAGTCACCTCGCCGATAGTTCATGGTTCCCCGCCGCCAGAAGCCCAGGGCTTTGTTCAGCCCCGTCGCGGCTTCGATGTAATCGCTGGCGTACTTGATGGCCAAGGTTTCGCGGCCGACCATGGAGGCCCATTCGCTCATAGCCAGCAGGCCGGTAGGATCGTCGAACTTGGCTTGATAAGCTTGGACTTCCTTGAGGATCTCGGGTGCCTGCTTGAGGTCTCGGACTTCAAACATGACTTCCAGCAGCCCTCCGCGGGCCTGACGTTCCTCGTTGGTGTTGCCGTCGCGCTCGGCGTTGGCGATAGCTTTGCGCAGCCATTCCTCGCTCTTTGCGGGGTTGTGGTTCCTGCGGTAGTAGGCGGCGACTTCGGTGAGGATTCGAGGCTTATCCGAAATCGCAGCTGCTGCGAGGTATGCTGCCTCAACTTCCTGTGGCTTGGGGGCTTTCTCCTCGCTGGGCAAATTGTGCGCGTTTCTCAGTTCTGCCTGGGCGGCGATGAGCAGTTGGGTGGCGGCCTTTTGTTCCGCCTCGGCCGGGCCGAAACTCTCCAGGGTTTTGTGAAGCACGGCATCACAGGTCTGGATGTCCGGGGGCTTCACACTCATCAGGAAGCGAGCGTATTGCTCGACGAAATTGAGATCCTTGGGTCTGAGGGCAAAGCATTCAGCCAGAATGGGCTTGACCTGATCGAGTTTACCTGCTCGTTGATAGAGGTTGGCCAGTTGGACGAGATTCTGCACGTCTTGCGGCTTGTTTTGAGCGGCCAGATCCTTGCGCAGCTTCTCGCGGCGGGCGATGCCCTCCTCGGGATGGTTGAGATCCTGAAGGATGGCCAACTGCGACTTGACCCAGGGATCGGTTACCCCGAGATCCTTGCAGACCTGGAGGTAATGGGCCTTGGTTTCGCTGTCGCCTCTTTGTTCGGCGAGTTGGGCCAGGTGTGTGGCGGCCAATGCGTTACGCGGGTTTTGCTTCAAGGCCTCCTCGAAGGCCTGTTGTGCTTCATCGAAGCGTTTCTCGTAGACCAATGTTCGGCCGAGCCAGGCATAGGCGTTCGAGTTGTAGGGGAAGAGCTTGAGCCCCTCGCGGAATTCCTTTTCGGCCTGTGCCAGATGGTCTTTCAACTCCGTGTTGGCAAGGAGCATTTGGCCCTGGTAGTAATGGCCGCCTGAGCGGTCGATACCCAGATCAACGGCGCGCTTGACCAGTTGTTGTGCGAGCGTCCAATCCGGTTTGATGATTTCCTCGCCTTTGTCGTTCTTGAACGAGCTGATGGCGACGCGGAACAACATCTCCACCACGCCGGGATCGTCCGGCTTGAGGCGATAGGCTTCCTTCAGATTGGCGACCGCTTCGGGCTCATGTCCCGGAGCATTCAGGTAGAGACGATATAAGGTCACGGCGGTCAGGAAGGGGTCCTTGCCTTGTTTGGCCATGGCGGCCAGTTTTTCGCGACGGTTGTCCTCTGATATCTTGGGGTCGGCGACTACTTCCAGGTACTGTATGTTCTTCTCCAGATCCTGCAGCGGTTTCACATCGGCGGGTTGTGTGGACGCAGAGGCCTTGGCCATCTTCTGCTTAACGTCAGCTTTGGCCTTGGCCAGGGCAGTAATGATTTCGGTGCGATTGTCTTCGTCCGAGCCCAGCGATGCCACCAGGCTTCGAAGCGCCTGGATGTTGGACGGATCGTCCTTGAGTACTTGCCGCAGGAGGTCCTGAGCGGTGGCCAGCAGTTGCGAGTCGTTAGTTTCGGGATCCGCGCTGCGGGCCAGCAGCAGGTTGGCCTGGCGGAGCCTGGCATCGATCGATGGAGTGTTGCTCGCGAGTTTTTTCTGCACCTCTTCCAGTTGTCGCCAGTTCTTCTGTTGCTGGTACAACTGGGCAAGCGCCATCAAGGCATCGCTGTTGTCAGGGTTGATCGCCAGGGCTCGCTTGGCATAAGCTTCGGCTTCGGCCTCCCGGCCGGGCATGGCGGCGATCACGCGGCCGAGCATACCCAGCACGCCTTCCGCATTGGGATAGACCTTGGCCACGCTCTGCAATGCCTCCACTGCCGGACCGGGCTCATTGATTCGCAGGCACAACTCCGCGAGATGCACTTTGGTGCGGACCCAGAGGTCGCCGCGATCCAGCACGTCCTGCAGTTGTCGCAGAGTGCTGATTGCCTGGTATGGTTGAGCGTCGCCGAGCATCTCGATGCGGGCCTTCATGAACATGGCCCGTGGATCCTTTTCGCCGTTGGGCGATTCTGCCACATAGTCCTGGCGAACTTGTTTCATGCGTTCCAGTAGCGGCTTGGTTTCCTCGTCATCCTGCCCGTTGGCCAGTTTGCGCAGGTGTTCGAGTGTGACCGTATTGATCTGGAACAACTGCCACTGCAGCGAGCCCATGTACAGCTTGTTTCGCCAGGAATAGATGCCCGTCCTCGCCACGCCGCGTTTGATACGTTCCTGCAGGACCTGCTCGGCCTTGTGGAAGTCGTCCTGCATGGCGGCCTTATCCTGCCGGCTGAAGGCGTCTTCGCCCTGGCGGAAGTAGATATCCTGCAGTTGGAGGTAACCGTCGAAACTGTCCTTGTTGGCCAGGATGGCCTTCTGGAAATACTCCTTGGCTTTGGCCGTATAGCCCTGTTTTTCGATCTTTTGCTCAGCCGGATCGACGGCCACCGAGTCCGTCGAACGCCAGTAGGCTCCCATGAGCACGAGGGTCTCGTCATCATTGGGAGAGGCCTTCAAGGCCGCTTCAAGGCACTTGAGGGCCTCATCAGAGTGCGTCTTGATGGCCTTGCGAAGGTTGGTCAGTTCGGCAGGCGTGGCACGCTGGTTCAGCTTGGCCCTGTAATCACGTTGGGCGCCGTCCCGGAGTGTGAGGTGAAGCTGCGCCCGTTGACGCCAGGCCGTGGAGAGTGCCGCATCGTCCTTGGGAGCCTTCGCCAACGCCGCAAACAGGCGGTCGTATACGGCCAGCGCTTGAGCAACGACTTCGTCCTTCTGGGCATTGATGGCTTCGGTAGGTTCCTGCTTGCTTTGGGCGTCGGCCAGTGCTCGTTCATGGCTTCGCAAATAGAAACCGGCCAGACTCGCGGCGAACTTCGGGTTGGCCTCGTCACGCTTGAAGGCCTCCTCCAGCAGTTTCTTGCCTTTTTCAAGGTCTTCCTTGCTGGCGGAGTCCGGGGCGACCAGCGCCCTGCCGAGCGCATGCAAGCCTGCCAGATTGGCGTTTTGGCTGATGTCGCAGAGACGTTCGGCCTCCTTTTGGACTTGCTGCCACCAGCTGTTGCCATAGAGTTCGGCCTGCTCCAGCATCAACTCCACGATCTTCTGCTGGGCGCCTTCGTTTTGTGGGTCGTTGAGAAGGACTCGGTTCCAGCAACCCGTGGCAACATTGAGTTCGCCTGCGGTGAGCGCCATTTCACCGGCTTTGACCAAGTACTCGTTGGCTTTCTTGCTGTCGCCGGCGGTCAACGCCCTGGAGGCGGCCTTGGCGAAGTACTTACTCGCCATCGAGTAGTCTTCGTCTCGCTGATTCTGGAGCTTGTTGGTCTCTTCGAGGAGCTTGGCTGCGTCGGCTTCGCTCTTGGGGTTGCCCGATTCGGCGTTCTTTGCTTTGACCTGGGCATCCAACTTTTTGGCGGCATCGACCAGTTTTCTAGCTTGCTCCGCCACGGGCTCCGGATCGCGTCCTGGTAGCGCGTAGACGAGTAGTATTCCCGCCGCTGCAATCACGGCCATCCCCGCCATGGTCAAGCCCACAACCAGCTTCTTATTGAGTCGTTGTGCCATGTAGAATTACTCTTTCGCCTGCAGTGTTGCGTTGCCCAGAGGGGCGACCTCGATCGCCCGCAGGGCCCGCTGAAAGTTGAAGACTTATTCTCTCGCGATTCGGATAGATCGCTCCTTCGGGCAAACTAACCGAATCAGCTGCAAACTCTCTCCGCCTGATCGGTGACTTCTTTGCACCGTCTTTACTTCTGTGCTCTTGGCGGCCCCGGATCCACTTCGCAACAGTACCCTTGCCCTTATGGGTATTGCGTCGTCTATTTCTTGTCAGCGCCGCCTTCGACGACGGCCCAGTCCGGCCAGTGCTCCTTTACCAGGACGGGGATGGCTTTGGCCAGGAACCGCTTGCCTTCTTCCAGAGCTTTCTCCGGCGTAGGCGCTGCTTGCGTGCTCCCGAAGCCGATCTCGACTTTGCTGAAGTAAGCATGCGTGTCATGGGGGTTGTTGACCAGTGTTCGCACGATCTGCCGGTCTGGCGCGAAGTGGCCGTTAGCATGGAAGACATACATGACCACGCGGCTCTCGCGTCCCAGGAAGGCTGATTTTTCGAAGGTCAGCAGCTTGACCGGTATGGTCATCCCCAGTTCCGGGATGGGCACATCCACGATCTCCTGCTTTGTTTGCGAGTAGCCGCCACCCAGGTAGCATTCCTCCGGCACGTGGGGTACTTGGCCGGGGGTGTCGGTGTAGTAAGTGACAAAAAACTGAATCAGCCGTTCCGGTGCGTTTGCCGGAGGAGTGTTCGGCCCCGGTGGGCTGGTGTCCTCCAGGGTCCACTGGATGTATTCATGTGTGCCCAGTGCGTCCAGGATGGCTGCCTTTATGTCTCCTGCCTCGCGCAGGACAAATGGGGCGAGCTTGCTCGAATCGAATTGGCGCAACGGCTTGCGTAGATAGGCACCGGCTTTGGGGCCCGGCCTCATGCCGGTCTTGGCCGCGAAGACCTTGAAGCTCACCATCAATGCGACCAGGAGGACGGCGCACAGGATGAAAGAGCGATTCCCGAATACTCCTGAGGCCTCCGGGGGCTTGCCGGTGTCAAGCTGAGCCGGCGATGCGTGTGGTGGCTCGCTTGTCATTTGCGGTGGCTCGCTCGTCATTACGTTAGCCTTCTGGGCTCGACGCCCCGGGGGGTCAAATGTTCCAACCGGCACTCACAAATGGACTTGCGACAAGTCGGTACTATAAGCCGTCCCTTGACGGGTGGTCAAACGCCGCCCGGAGGGTCTATTCAAAACGCAATCGTGATCAGAGCGCAAGGCCCCGAGCTTATTATTGATCGGTAGGTCTTTACGCCGGGAAGAGTTATACGCATTCCAAATGAGCCCGCTCACGCGGTGGCCGTGGCAATTTGTGCGCAAATTATGGGCTGTACCGCGTGCGAGAAGGACCCCAATTGGCTGGCCTGATGGTAATGAGCGGCTCCCTTCCTGACGCTTTCGCCTGTGACGTCCTTTATCGGTACGTTCTGCGGGCGGACCTCTTTTATCCGTGGGCCTCCCTCATTAGGTACGCAACCATGAGGAAATTGTTCAGGATGGCCTCCAGCCGTCCGATAAGAGAGAGTGACGGCAAGGATGCCGACGCTGGTTGGGGAACCCGAAAAGGGGCTCGGTAATCAAAGGCCCTTGAGGATGCTTCCAGGTGCTCAACTCAATCGGAAAAGATGCACGGACTGCTTGTGTCATAGTCGGTGCCGGCGGGCATGGCCGAGTGGTGTTGGACATCCTGCTTTCCGGGCGGCGATACCGACCGGTGGGGTTCCTGGACTCGAACACAGAGTTGCATGGGCGGCGCATGGACGGGCTGCCCATCCTCGGCGACCTGGACGCTCTGGCAGAGCTGCGTAGCCAGGGGGTCGCGGCGGCGATCGTCGCGATTGGGGACAACGGCACTCGACGGGGGTTCGCGGACGTGGTGGAAGGGGCGGGATTTGAGTTGATCAACGCCATTCACCCGTCAGCCAATCTCGCCCGTAATGTGACTCTTGGCCGGAACGTCGTCATCGCGGCGGGGGCCTTGGTGTGCGCTCACTGTCAAATAGGCGACTCTGCCATCCTCAATACCGGATGCATCGTCGATCACGAATCGATGATCGGCACCGCTACGCACATCTGCCCCGGAGCCAGGCTGGCCGGCCGGGTGACCGTCGAATCCGGTGCATTTGTCGGGATCGGGGCGACCATCCTGCAGTGCTTGCGTATCGGATATGACGCGATTGTGGGTGGCGGCGCGGTGGTCACGCGGGATGTCGAGCCAATGACCACGGTCGTGGGCGTGCCGGCCCGGTCGATCAAGCTGCATCCCGACGCGGATGAATTCACCGCGATCGTGGTGCCGCCCAGCCTTCAGCATTTCAGCGTCCCTGCGGGACGGTGAACTCCCCGGAATTCAATTAGTAGCTGCGGCCTTGACGGCCTTGAGCCCCTCGGCGGCGCGATCGAAGGTCGCATAGGAGGGTAACTGCTCGCGGCCCTGGATGGCTCGGAGATACGTCGAGCGGGCCAGGCTGGCGTGATCCTCGGTGTCGCCCTCCAGCCGGGGGAGATTGGCCATCATGCCATGCACGGCCGCGATGCTGGTGTGAACAGCCCACAGATCCTTCAACTGACCGGCTGCCTGGGTGTATTCGTCCAGCGCCTGCTTGGCCGCCTCAGCTGCCTTGACCAGCAGCGAGTCCTTGTTCTTGGGATTGATGGCCTTGGCCACTTCGGAGGGGTTGGTCGCACAGGCGGGCACCGAATCGGTCGTCACGCCTTCCGGCAGTTGCTTGGCATCGAGTTTGGCCTCAATGCCCATATCAGCCATCTTCTTCAGCAGCTCCTGGTGGAGCTTCAAGTCGTCAGCTTGCTGGACGAGGATACGAGCTTCCAGGAATTTGAGGTCCGCCTGGATGAGCGTCGCGCCCGCGACGGTGAACTGGTCGCCTGCCATCTCGGTGAGCTTGCGCTCGGGCGTTTCGGCGGGGTTTTCGCTACGCACGAAAGACTGCATCTGTCGCTGATAGTCGGTGGCTGCGGCCTGAGCCTGCTGGGCTGCCCGTATGCCGTTGTTGGTGACTATGTCCAGTGCCTGGCTCTCCAGGCCGTTGGCTTTGATGACCGCCACGATCGCTGCAGTAGCATGTGTGTTTGCCTCTGCAGCAAACCGCTCCCGATCCTTTTCGAGCCTGGCTACAAGGGCTTTGATACCGTTTTGGCGGGTGGTCAACTCTGTAATCTGCAGATCGATTTCCCCCAACAGGCGTTTGTTCGTGGCGATTGTGCCCTCGATGACCGAGTTGTCTTCTTTTGCGCCCTTGAGCAATGCCAGATCCTCTTTCAGCGCCGAGATTCCTCGCTCGGCCGCCATGGGCCTGTTGGGATCGGCCGCGACGAGCGGGGCCTGGAGGATCTCATCTGGGTCATCGGTTGCTGACTTGGCATTGCGTACCGCACCCTCCTCGAGGGTCACAGCCTCGCGGGCTGATTGGCGATTGGTTTCGGCCAGCTTGTGGTATTCATCTGCGAAGGCCTGGGCCGCCTTGGGATCGTTCTTGGCGATGCCCTTGCGTTCGGCCTCGATCATCTTCAGCTCGGC
>JBJKSL010000047.1:0-3020 GCA_046704145.1 Phycisphaerae bacterium | reverse complement strand
GCTGGTACCAGCCGGTGGAGGTCCCTCCCGAGCAGTTGCAGACCGTCCGGGACGACCTTGCCCGGGTGCAGAACGAACTCGGCGAGCAGATCGCCCTGTCAAAAGCTCCATTCGAGTACAAGATTTCACAAGCGCAGATCAACTCCTGGCTGTCCGCCCGCGAGGACATCTGGCCGCTCTCACGCGAGTGGCTTCCGCCCGGTGTTAGCGAGCCCTTCGTGATGATCGAGCCCGGCGGTCTGCGGGTGGGGGCGACCGTACAAGCAGCCGGCATTCAGACCGTTTTGAGCGGGCTCCTGCAGATCAGTGCCGACGAGGGGCAGGTACACGTCCGGCTCTCGGATGTATGTAGCGGCTCGCTGCCCCTGCCGGAGAACTGGCTGCACGACCAGTTGATCCATATTGGTGCCGCACGCGGCCTTTCCTGGGCCGACGGGGCCGGTAACCGCACCGGCCGCATCAATCCCGCCGATGTTTTCACAGGCCTCTCGATACCCAACGAAGGCGTCTGGTGGAACTCAGGCCGCGCGTACCGCGTTATCGGCCTGCGTATAGAAAACGATGCGATCGTGCTGACCGTCCGGACGTTGCCGATAGGGCGTCACCGTTGAGGCCAAGGTGGGGGGCGTTCAGACGGAAACGGCCTGCCCGCCGCTCTGCCCGCCGCCCTCTTCTTTTGGCTTGGTCCGATAAACCAACCAGTCGGCATCGGAATCGTCTGCAGCAACGATCTCGAACCTGCCGATCATTAATGATCCGCTAAGGCAGACCGTCCAATGGCCGGGCTGCTGGCGGAGCACCGTGTAGGTCCCGCGGTCGACCCTCGCAACGTGCCCGCGATTGCCCGACACCGGGCCCTCGTAGTCCAGGTAAAGCCTTCGATGATCTTGGATGCGGCGGGCGTGGAGCGGCGGCTTGGCGGAAGACATCAACGTCATGGGGACCTGCAGCACTGGCCAGGTGACCATTGATTCGCCCTGGTCGAGGCACAGGTCCCAGTGCTCGCTGTCGGGCAGTGCATGGTGCAAAAGAACGAATGGTCGAGGGGATTGCATCGGACTATTGTAACCCGGGATATCTTGATTCCCCAGTTGTATCGGGATAGGATACCCCGGCGACGATGCAACACTCCCTTAGCATGGAGGCTGAGGTCATGCAAGCGCGACGATTATTCCAGATTAGCAAGCCAGTGTTTGCCGGTATTGTCCTCGCCCTGATGGTGATTGCAGCAGGCTGCGCGGAAGACGTCAAGGATCTGCGCACGGAAGGCATTCAGGAGTTCCGCGGCCGTCAGTACGTCGAGTCGATGGCCACGCTACGCTATGCCCTCAGCCGTGAACCCAACGACGCCGAGTCCAACTACTACATGGGCCTGAACTACCGCGCCTTGGCCGAGCAGCGTTTCCAGGACAACGATCTGCCCGCAGCAAAGCGAACGCTCGATCAGGCTCTGTTCTACTTCTCGCAAGCCGTCAAGACCTGGCCGAACTACATGGCCGCCGTACAGGCCAAGACTGAGGCACTTGAGGCACGCGGGAAGTTCGACGCCGCCCTGACCGTGGCAGAGAAGGTCGCCAGCAACAACCGCGGGGTGGCCGAGCACTTTGTCTTCCTGGGCGACGAGTACCGCGCGCGTGCGGACTACGATAACGCTCTGCGTGCCTATAAGACGGCTCTGTCGACCGATCCGAACAACTCCCGTGCGTTCTCCGGCCTGGGCAAGTTGTACTTCGCCACCGGCGATCAGCAGATGGCCGCCGACGCGTTCGCCCGCGCTCACGAACTGAATCCGGCCGAGCCGCCCGCCTCGGAGATGCTGGCCGACCTGGGCCAGACCTCGCAAGCGGCAATGGCAGGTCCCATGCCCCCGCAAGGTCCTACCGAGCAGCCGACGGAATCCAGCCGCCCGCGGATCTACAAGGGGCAGTGAGCGATCCGCACTGAGTTCTGTCAGCGTGTCTGCGGTTCCAAAAATCTCAGAAACAGCTCTTCCAGGGGTCGCCACTCAGGCGGCCCCTTTTTCGTTATTTTGAGCCATTTAATCGCTTGATCCGGCGCCGGCACCGGGCATATCAACCATCAGACGCACTCCGTCCGTCCAGGACCTGTGCCGTCGAACACGTGCACTATCCGCGCGCGCCGCGCAAGAGGCCCGGCGTCGCGGGAAGGTGCTGTATTGGCAGCGTCGCGTGCCGAGAGTTCGCCGATGCGAATTCCTTTGCGCACCGACTGTCAACTCAGAAGGGGAGGCCTGTATGCGAAAGCATTCGGCAATGGTAGCGCCTTGGCTCTGCATCCTCGCAGTTCTCGCTTTTTGTCAGCTGGCAACCGCCACAACCATCGCGACCTTTGAAGATCCCACCGTTGGCGTCGCGACCAGCGACTACATGTTCGATGCGGTGGACGGCGCCGGCGGCACAGGAACGATCAGCGGCAGTTGGACCGGCGCCGGCCTGGATCTGGCTATCCCCGGCGTGCTTGGCGCTGCAGGCTACCAGGATGTGATCTTCGAATTCGCCGCCACGCCATACACCGGCACCTGCAGATACGGTGCTGATGTCGGTCAGGGATGGTTCAGGTTCGTCGACAGTTCCAACAACCAGGAAATCCTGCGCGTTGACTTCAACTCCGCTTTCTTCACCAGGTGGGGCTTGGCCGCCGACAACTTCGACGACCCGGACAACGTCAAGTTCACCGTTTTCGGAACGCAGAAGAACCTTGAGGACGAGGCCTTCAGCTTCGGTTTCGCCAACGTCAACTTCCTGCCTAGCCGGACCTCGCCGACCGAACTGACGAGCACTGCAGCGTTCTCATCTTCTGCGGAAATGCCCGAACCGGCGTCACTGGCACTGTTGCTGCTCGGCGGCGCAGCCATTCTCCGCCGGCGGTAGGGGGCCTGAACGTCGCTACTTCAAAGTCAGCGGCACCTGGCCGGCGGCTGCGTCCGGATTCGTCTGCAAATAGATGCGATAGAGCTCGAAGAACGTGGGGGCGTCGAGCAGCTCTATCTTCGGATTGGC
>JBJKSL010000046.1:0-3300 GCA_046704145.1 Phycisphaerae bacterium | reverse complement strand
TCGCACGGCTGGCAGTTCTGGGCCCTGGTCGCGACTATTGGCGGCGCTGCCGTCGGCGGCGGCATGATCCTGATCCCGACTCAGACGTTCATCCAGGTCCGCCCGAGTCCGGAGAACAAGGGCACGGTTCTGGGTGCAGCCGACTTTGCTTCGTTTTCTGGAATCCTGGTTTCCGGGCCGCTCGCGAATCTGCTGCTCGCGTGGATGGCACCCACCAGCGGGTATGCCATCATGGCTGGCAGCGCGCTCCTGGTCAGCCTGGGCCTGGTAGCGCTCTTCCACTCGGCGCATCGGTCGGCATAAAGCGAAGAAAACCGGATCGGGTCTAATGTCAACACGATTCGGCCGCGTTCTCCGCGATGTCTGCGGCAGCGGAACACGTGCCGTGTTATCGAGATGGACGGTTCTCTGAAAATCCGATACCGATGTGAGCGTCGCCGCGCCTATACGGCACCAGCACCGCGACCGCGACTCCTTCTCTTCCCTTCCCTTCTCCTTCCTGCCTTCACCTCCGGCCCATTGCTCACAGCTCAAAAGCTCATAGCTAACCTCACAGCTTTCCGCAAAAACGAACCCAAACCCGCGCCGACTCGCCGCGTCCGAAGTTCTCTGGTTCGACTCAGGCGGGATAGGCGGTCACCTCAAAAGGACACTTGTTGATTCCCTAGAATGAATCGGACTGCGTTCCGGCTTCTGGCACGGCAACGATATCCAGAACGTCAAGACAAGGGAGACCAGCATGCGAACTGCGAGCATCTTCATTCTGGGCCTCGGGTTATGCGCGATTACCCTTTCCGCGGGGTGTGCCAAGGTTGACAAGCCTGACGCCAATGCATTGGTTCAATCGGATAGGCCTCGCGATACTGCGCCGATACTCGATCCAGGCGATCTAGAGGATCTGGTGACGGGAAACAGCCAGTTTGCCGCCGATCTTTACGACCAACTCCGCGCGCAAGACGGCAACCTGTTCTTCTCTCCCTACAGCATCTCGAGCGCCTTGGCCATGACCTACGCCGGCGCCCGGGGCCAGACGGAGACGCAGATGGCCGCCGCGTTGCGGTTCACATTGCCGCAGGACCGCCTGCATCCCGCCTTCAACGCGCTGGACTTGGCCTTGGCAGAGCGTGCACAAACCTCAACCGCAGGTAGCTTTCAACTGTCGGTTGCCAATCGCATCTGGGGGCAGGCTGGCTGGGAGTTTCTGCCGGACTTCCTGGACACCTTGGCAGTCAACTACGGGGCAGGCCTTGCTCTCTTGGATTTTATGGAGGATCCGGAGGGATCACGAATCACCATCAATGACTGGGTGAGCGATGCGACGGCAGATCGGATTCCCGAACTGCTGCCGAAGAGCTCTATCACTGAGGATACTCGGCTGGTCCTGACCAATGCGGTTTACTTCAAAGCAGCTTGGCACCACCAGTTCGGTGCGCAATTCACCAGCCCGGCCCCCTTCACATTGGTTGACGGTTCACAGGTGACCGTAGATATGATGCGGCAAACGGAAAGCTGTAAATACACAGAGGGCGATGGTTACCAGGCTGTCGAGTTGCCTTACGTGGGTGATCAGGTGGCTATGGTCATCATCCTGCCTGCGGCCGGCACCTTTGACACCTTCGAGCAATCGCTTGCAACCGGCGGGCTTGCGGACATTCTCAATCGGATGACAACCGATAGGGGCGTCGCGCTGCAACTGCCCCGGTTCACGTTCGAGAAGGGGGACAGCCTCAAGTTGATCTTGTCTGGCCTTGGAATGACCGACGCCTTCGATGGCGTCCTGGCAGATTTCTCTGGAATGGCAGATCTGTCCGCAATGGAAGGGTACCACAATCTGTACATCAGCGACGTTATCCACAAGGCATTCGTCAGGGTTGACGAAGATGGAACAGAGGCCGCGGCTGCCACAGCTGTTGTGGTGGGTGAGGTCACCGCTCTTCCGCAAGAACCCGTAACCATGATTGCTGATCGGCCTTTCATCTTCGTGATTAGAGACATCCCCACACAAACGATTCTGTTCATGGGCAGGGTAATGGACCCATCCTGAGGGGAACGTCGGAACGGGACAGACGCTGACGGCCGCCGAGGTAGTTCTGTCGCCATGTTCAGGGCGCTTTATGATGGGCTGGCACGCATCACCGGGGACTTGCGCCGCCCGGCTACTGACTTGCGCCCCGTTGGGGCGTTCCGGTCCGCAGTTCCCGTGGGCAAAGCGAGTGCCCACAGATAAATGAGCCCGCACGGGGTCGCCGTACGGGCTCGGAAGACGCTTCGCGGAGCTGTCGTCAGCGGAAGCGAGAATAGCTGTCATACCCATCCGGGTATTGTTTTGCGCGGCGGTCGGCGCGCAACTTACTATCTACAGGTGCCTTGGCCGCCGCCGGGGGCGCGTATTCAAAGCGTAATCGGTATCAGTTGTCGGTTCTCGGCTGTCGGTCAGAGCCAGCAGTATCACGCCATGGCTTTGCGACGGGCGAGGACGATTTCCTCCTGGACGTCGCGCGGGGTCGGCCGGTAGCAGGCGAACTCCATGCTGAACGTGCCTTTGCCCTGGGTGGCACTGCGGAGGTCGGTCGCGTAGCCGAACATGCGGGCCAGCGGCACTTCGGCCGTGATTACCGAGGTTCCCTGGCGAGCCTCGGTGCCGTGGATCAGGCCGCGACGGCTGGACAGGTCGCCGACTACGGAACCCTGGTACTCGATGGGACATTCGACCTCGACGCGGACGATCGGCTCGAGCAGGGTCGGCTTGCTGCGTTTGTAGGCCTCGTTGAAGGCGTCGCGGGCGCACACCTGGAAGGCCAAGTCGGACGAGTCCACCGAGTGGTGCGTGCCGTCCTCGAGGATCATCTGCACGCGCACGACTTCGTAGCCGGCGAGTTGGCCCTTCTGGCGGGCGGCCTGGAAGCCCTTGTCGCAGGAGGGGATGAACTCGGTGGGGATGCGTCCGCCGGTGACCTGGTTGACGAACTCGTAATCGCGTTCGGCGGTCTCGGGCAGCGGCACAAGCTTGCCGACCACGTGGGCGTACTGGCCGGAGCCGCCGGTCTGCTTGCGGTGCTTGTAGTTGAAGTCGACCGTCTGGGTGGGGGACTCGCGGTAGCTGACCTGCGGGGCACCGACGGTGATGATCAGGCCGTGCTCGCGGCGGAGTCGCTCGATGTAGACGTCAAGGTGAAGCTCGCCCATGCCGCTGATGATGGTTTCGCTGGTTTCGGGGTCGGTCCGCACGTGGAAGGTCGGATCCTCGCGGCAGAATCGGCTGAGAGCCTTGCTGAGCTTGTCGCGGTCCGTGCCCTTGCC
>JBJKSL010000045.1:0-4892 GCA_046704145.1 Phycisphaerae bacterium | reverse complement strand
GTGGTGTGGGGCTAGCCCTGGGAATTGTGGCTGTCTTCCTGCGGGAGATCCTCGACCGCTCTTTCCGAAACCCGGCGCGCGTCAGACAAGTGCTGGGTATTCCAGTGCTGGAAACCATCGGGGAACTGACCGTCGGGTCAGTCTCTCGCCGCTGGTTGCGTCGAGGCGCCCTGTTTTCTGTGGCGGGCGTACAGACACTGCTGATCCTGGGATTGGGCATCATTACGTATGTGAGCATCGAACAGCCTGCCCGCTACAGCCGGTGGGCCGAGACGGTCTGGGGTCAGCTTTCGCCTTTCCTGGCGTGGGTCAGGTAAGGCACCCAAACAACGGAGCCTGCCGAAGCAGTGCGTAGGCATAACTCCACAACAGGCGAGAGCGGCTGGGTATGGGAAGAATCGCGGAAGCATTAAAGCGGGCTCAGCAGGAGCGAGCACGGCGATCGGCCGGCGGCGCTTCCATGCCCGTCGAGCCGACCGTCACACTGGCTGGGGCAGTGGACCCGACGGCGGTGGTCACCTCGGCCGATCCCGCGGGAGCCGATCTGGAATCGATCGTGAGTCCCGCAGCTCAACAACCCTTTCTGGTGTCAGGCCCTTCTATTGTTCCCGATCAAGTGCGGCCGGAAGTGATCATGCTGCACGATCCTGGCTCAACAGTTTCTGAACGCTATCGTTCGGCTCGTACACGCCTGGTCACCGGAAATCCCGGCGGCGGAGCCCGCATCTTTGCCATCACCTCCAGTATGCCTCGCGAAGGCAAAACCGTCACCACGGCCAATTTGGGCTTCAGCCTGTCCGAACTTCGGCACCTGCGCGTGGCCATGATCGATTGCGATTTCCGTCAGCAGGGTCTCAGCAAGCTTTTCGGTGTTCAGGACCGGCCTGGACTCGCTGAGATCATCCGCGGAGAGGCCAAACTGGCCGACGTCTGCCTGCCCGTCGTGCGTGAAAACCTATTCTTTGTGCCTGCCGGCGATCCCAGGTCGAACACGCCCAGCGAACTGCTCACCGGCGCGTCCGCCTCGGCGGCCTTCCGCGAAATCAACGAGCGGTTCCACTACGGCCTGATCGACACTCCGCCGACCAATACGGTCGCCGACATCGGCCTGGTCGCACCGCTCTGTCATCAAGTCGTTATTGTCATCCGCATGAGTCGCACGCCGGAGCACGTCCTGCGGCGATGCGTGCGGATGCTCCAGGCCAACCACGTGGCCATCGCCGGCTCACTGCTTGTGGGTTACTGCGAGAAGATCATGGCCTACACGGACACTCACGATTATTACGAAGGCCATTTGTAGGAGGCGGGCGTGACCACCGAAGTCAAAATGATCAACGCCTTGCACGCCGATGCGTGTGCCGCCTATGTGGACGGTCACCCGCAGGCCACCTTCTTCCACACCAACCTGTGGCGAGAAGCCGTAGCAGAAGCCTTCGGCCACGAGGATTGCTCGCTTGTTGCCTGGCGGGATGAACGTGTTACCGGCGTGCTGCCACTCATGCGCATCGCCAGCAGACTGGCCGGCACACTGCTGGTCAGCGTGCCTTACGCCGTTTATGGTGGGGCACTGGCGGACGATGCCGAAACCGCCACCGCCCTGCTCGATCATGCCCGCCGACTTGCCGACCGCATGCACGTGCAATGGGTGGATATCCGCTCGATAGAACTGCAATGGCCCGACCTGCCCGTGATTTCGCGCTATGTGACCTTCCGCAAGCAACTGCCCGACGATGCCGGCAAGGTCTTGCAGGAAATGCCCCGCAAGGCTCGGGCTGCGGCTCGCCAGGCACGCGAACGCTTCCAGTTGGAGGCGACCTTCGATACCCTGCAGTGGCCGACAATCTGGTCGCTCTACAGCCAGAGCATGCGCCGGCTCGCTTCGCCAAATTATCCGAGCGCATTCTTCGAGGCGTTGGTCGCACGTACCCAGCCGGCCGAGGCGGGCACCGACAAGGCAGCCCACCTCGTGCAGATTATTCGTCATGAAGGCCGGCCTGTCGCCGGTCTGCTCAGCTTCGTCTATCGCGGGACGCTGTTGCCCTATTTCTCCGGTTGCGATGAACGTTTCGAGAAGTACCACCCCAACAACTTCATGTATCTGACCGCCATGGAAAAGGGCGTGGAAATGGGCTGCCGCGAGTTCGATTTCGGTCGTTCGCGAATTGACAATGCCGGTGCCTACAACTTCAAGCGGTTCCAGGGCTTCGAGCCGACGCCGCTGAACTACCAGTATTACGTGCCCCGCGGGGGACGCAGTCCGGACCTGCATCCGGGCAATCCCAGGTTGGCCTTGGCCCGCCGGGTCTGGCCCCGACTGCCGCTGGCGGTCACGCGCCCGCTCGGTGCCTGGTTGGCCAAGTCGATACCTGGTTAGTCCGGATCGGCTGCCAACAGCAAGAAGAATAACGGATAGCTAGTAACGGACGACTATTAACGGACGACCGACAAAAGACCATGAACCTGCTCTTCCTCACACATCGATTGCCCTGCCCGCCAGACCGCGGGTGCAAGGTGCGCGCTGGTGCCATCCTGCACTGGCTGTGCCAGCGGCATGATGTGTGGTGCGCGGGGTTCCTGGACAGCGTAGCCACGCGAGAACTGCAGGACGAGTGCAGTCGCTCGGTTGCCTCGTTGCAGCAGACCTGTCGCGGCGTCCTGAGCCTGCCTTTCCGACCCACTTTGGCCGGATATCGCGCCCTCGGCAGCCTGATCTCCGGCGGAACCGCTACGGAAGGCTACTTCGGCTCGCGAGCCTTGCGCGAAGGCGTCCTGGCCTGGAGCAAACAAGTTGAGTTCGACGCCGTGTTCGCATTCTCTTCAGGCATCGCTCCGCTGGCGCTGGCCGTGCCGGCTAAGCGACGCGTGCTGTGCATGGACGACCTGGACAGCCAGAAGTGGCAGGAGCTGGCCGTCGATGCAGGCTGGCTGATGAAACGCATATACGGCACCGAGGCTCGGCGGGTCTCCTCACGCGAGCGCGAGTGGATAGATGCGTTCGACGCGACCCTTATGATCAGTCAGCGGGAAGCTGACCTGGTCACCGATCCGCAGCTGCGCCGAAAAGTACATGTTATTCCGCCTGTACTGCCGGAGATGGTTGCTTCCATCCAGGAAGAGAACCCCGCAGATCGTCACAACCCAGCGGCAGACGCAGGTGGCGAACCTCCCGTCGTCGGCTTCGTCGGTGCCATGGACTACGGTCCCAATGTCGACGCCGTGTGCTGGTTCGCTCGCGAAATCTGGCCGCGCATCAAGCGGCAGTGTCCGACAGCCCGCTTCTGGATCGTGGGCCGATCGCCGGTTACCGCCGTTCGCGAGTTGGCCAAGGACCAGAGCATCATCGTGACCGGAGCGGTCGCGGATGTGAATGAATACTTGAACCGTATGCACGTGCACGTCGCGCCCCTGCGTATCTCGCGAGGCGTGCAGATCAAGGTGCTCGCAGCCATGGCCGCGGCACGACCGTGCGTGGTGACGTCCACCGTGGCGGAAGGCCTCGGCGTCCGTCCCGGACGAGACCTGGTCGTTGCCGACAGCCCGGCAGTGCTGGCCCAATCCGTGGTCGACCTGCTGGAGCATCCGGAGAAAGCGACAGCCTTGGGACGAGCCGGCAAAGCGTTTGTCCGCCGGATCGATCCGCAGCGTGTGATGGGACAGATTGAAGCCCTGCTCGGCGGAGAGAGAGCAACAAGCAGAGTAGCCAGGCAGGTATCGTGGAGTGTCGGAAGCGCTCGGGCGGCCAGTCCGCCACAGTGCGTTCCGGCGATCATCTAACGCAGTTGCGTGACAGGGCGTAGCGGCGAACGGCAAGGCTTGTCAGCAACGCCGCCCGACGCTAGCGCAAGTAGCAACTGCCAGTGGGGATGGATTTGTGATCAGCGGAAGGACCATTATCTGTTTTGCGAGCGGGTGGGATTATCATCCCACCAGTAAACACCACGTGATGCGTGAATTGTCACAGGACAACACCATCATATGGGTGAATTGGCATTGCTCGCGGCGGCCTTCTCTGCAAATATCGGACCTCAAGAACATGGCCTTGCGTCTGGGGCAGATTCGCCAAGGTCCCAAGCAGGCTACCGACTCCATCACCGTACTTACCCCCTGGCAGGTGCCGCTACCCGAGTCGCGGCTTGCTCGACGGCTGAACTGCAAGCTGGTCACACATGCCGTGCAGCAAGTTCTGCAGAAACTGCCGAAGCAGCCTATCCAACTGTGGTCCTTCGCTCCCGATGTCGCGGAGGTGGTCGGCAGCTTTGATGAAGAGCTGGTCGTCTACTACTGCGTGGACGCTTTCGGCGAGTTCTCCGGATACAACCGCAACCTGATCGAGCGTCGCGAACGCCAGTTGATGGACCTCAGCGACGTGGTCATTACTACTTCGCCGCCGCTCTACGAATCCCGGCGAACTATGCACTCCAACGTGCACCATGTCGAGCACGGCGTGGATCATCAGGATCTGTCCAAGGCATTGCTCGACGAGACGCCCATTCCGCCGGATCTGGCTCATTTGCCGCGGCCGATCTTCGGATTTGTCGGCGTGATAGGCGACTGGGTGGACGTCGACCTCGTGGCTGGTCTGGCGCGGCAACGGCCGGACGCCTCCATCGTCATGATCGGCCCTGCCACCGGTCCAACCGGTGCAGCAGCTTCACTGAAGAACGTGCACTGGCTCGGCGGCAGAGACCACCAACTGTTGCCCGCCTATCTCAAGTCCTTCGACGTGGGCCTGATTCCGTTCAAGCAGGTGCCGCTGACCCACAACGCCAATCCTATCAAGCTGTACGAATACCTGGCGGCCGGCGTACCCACCGTAAGCACCTCTTTGCCAGCGGTTCCAGCCATGAACGGCTCCGTCTGGTTGGCCGACGATGCGGTGACCGCCGCTGCTG
>JBJKSL010000044.1:0-3524 GCA_046704145.1 Phycisphaerae bacterium | reverse complement strand
GGGGAAACGCGGTCCTTTGGACCGTCGGCTAAACGGGATGCTTCATCCTTGACCGGAGGGGGTTCTGGACGCATGATGGCCTCGACCAAGCGGGCATGACGGCCTTAATCAGGGAGCATGATGGCCTTTTAGGTGAGACCGGTTTTCCAGCCAGCCCGGAGCGGCCAAATGCCGGTCCCCGACAGTGGGCGGGAACCGGCAGGCTTTGCAGGCATCTAACATGGCAGAGAAACTGACCACGAACGTCAGCCCGATCGCCCTGGAGGACGCCATGCTGGTCCGCCAGGTGCAAGACGGCGACGCCGGGGCGTTCGGCCGCCTGGTGGTCAAGTATCAGGACCGGGCGGTCAATCTCTGCTGGCGGATGTGCGGCAGCCTCGAGGATTCGCAGGATCTGGCCCAGGAGGCGTTTCTGCGCGCGTTCGAGAAGATCGGGGCATATCGCTTTGAGGCCAGCTTCTACACCTGGCTGTTCCGCATCGTGGTCAACACGGTACTGACGCAGCGTCGGCGGAAGCGTCGGGTGACGCTATCGCTGCACGACGGCGACGGCAAGTGGGCGGACTATCTGCGAGACGAGCATCCCGCCGGCCGTCAGACCGACGAGGCTGATGATCCGCTCAGCCGCCTGTCCGCCCGTGAGATGCAGCAGCAGTTGCTGGCCGGCCTGGAACGGCTGGATGACGATCATCGGGCCATCATCGTGCTGCGCGACATCGAGGCGATGGATTACCGCCAGATCGCCGAGGTGCTGGAGATCACGGTGGGCACGGTCAAATCAAGGCTCTTTCGGGCCAGGATGGCGTTGCGAGAGATGATTCTGGGGCCGAAAGCGACATCGGCGGACATGCGGTAGATCATGGGCCAACGGCGCGATGAACTTGAAGCTCAACTGATGGCTTACCTCGATGGTGAGTTGACGGTGGAGGAGCGCGCCGAGGTCGAACGTCGGCTGGCAAGCGATGGCCACTTGCGAGCCCTGTTGGATCAACTGCGTGCCATCAGCACCGGTCTGCACAGACTGCCGCGTGCACGGGCGTCGAGCGATCTGCTGGACGGCATCAAGGCCAGGCTGGAACGACAGGCGTTGCTCGGCGAACCCGAGAAGGCACCTCGGCCGGCTCGAAAACTCTCCTTTTTCAGCAGGTGGGCTGCGGCGGCGGTGGTCGTGCTCATGACAGGCACGGCCGGCTATGTGACCTGGCTGCACAACATGCGCGAACAGGCTACGCCGAGTGCTCGCCGCGAGTTTGCCGCCGCGGACAAGTCTACGCCTACGCTCGCTGAACGCGGGCAGGAAGAAGCGGAGGCAGCGCGCGATCCGTTGGTGAGCCGGGACAGCCGGAAGACACTCTCGATGGGCCGTTCCGCTGAAAAGCGGTTTTCTTTGCAAGGTGGCAGCTTTGGACGCTCTGTAGCGCCGGCAGCACCTCCGGCAGCGGCTGGCCCCGCCCGGGCGGCCAGTAATAGGGCCGAGACGATGGCGGCGGCGGATGCGGTAAACGAGTCGATCGCGAAGGAGCACGGTCCGACCACGAAAACGAGTGCTGCTGCGGCGTGCGGTTTCGCGGCTGGCGCTGTGGTGGCACCGAGCGAGAGCGTTGGCGGGGATGGCGGCTTCTCGCTGCGGGCCAATCAACCGACGGCGACTCAGCCGGGCGTGGCGGGTCTCCTCGGGATTAAGGAGGTCGCCCGTTCCGCGGAGAAGGTGTTCGCCAACCTGGCCATGGTGGCGAGTACGTCGATCGCGGATTCCGACAAGGGCGGCCCGGTTCTGCTCGAACACGCTATGCCTGTCTCGTCTCAGCCGGCGAGCGCTCCGGCGACAATGCCATCTTCTTCCCAGCCCACCACAACTTCATCCGAGACATCGGTCGCGTCGCAACCGCTTCCGTAAACAGAAGCAAGCGCGAATACTTCGCCACAGAGGCATAGCGCGGACTATGCCCACAACCTGATGTGACGCGGCGACACGGCGACGCGGCGAGCCGAAACAGATGCTTGCCCAAAAAGCAAGTTCTCTGAAGCAGAAAGAGAGACGAGCCTCTCGCTAGAAAGGCTCGTCTCTCTGTTGTTCTGCAAAGCAGCTGGAAGCGTGCTTCTTATTTGCGCTCGAACTGAGCGTCGAACACAATGTCGGAGCGGGGGAAGTCCAGCTTGCGGACGAAGGCGCAGGCTTCGGTGGCACCAAACTCGCGGTCCATGTTGGTGTCTTCCCACTCGACGCTCAGCGGCCCATCGTAACGGATCTCGTTGAGAGCGCGCTGGACGGCTTCGAAGTCGATGCAGCCGCGGCCGAGGGAGCGGAACTCCCAGTAACGGTTGGGATTGCCGAAGTCCACGTGGCCGCCGAAGACGCCGGCGCGTGTCCGCGTCGGTGACCAATACACGTCCTTCATGTGCACGTGATGGATGCGTTCGCGGAACTCGCGGATGAACTGGATGTAGTCCACGCCCTGGTAGCCGAAATGGCTGGGGTCATAGTTGAAGCCGAAGCGTTTATGGCCCTTGATGGCGTCGACGGCCCGCGCGGCGGAGGCAACGTCGAAGGCAATCTCGGTGGGGTGCACTTCGAGGCCGAAGTAGACGTCCTGCTCATCGAAGACGTCGAGGATCTCCTTCCATCGCTTGCCGAAGTCCTTATAGCCGGCGTCGATCTGGCCGGGCATGACGGGCGGGAAGCTGTACAGCAGATGCCAGATGCTGCTGCCGGTAAAGCCGTTGACCACGACCTTCTTGATCTTCTTCTTCATGCCGTTGGGGGCACAGTCGAAGAATTTGCGTGCGGCTCGGGCGGTGTTCATCATCTCGGCTGCGGCCCGTTTGCGGACGCCTTCGGGCTTGCCGTCGCCCCAGACGGAAGGCGGGAGGATGGCCTTGTGCCGCTCGTCGATGAGGTCGCAGGTGGCCTGGCCGACGAGGTGAGCGCTGATCGCGTAGCACTCCATGCCGTGCTTGCCGAGGGTTTCCCATTTGCGTTTGCAGTAGCTCTTGTCCTCCAGGGCTTTGTTGACGTCGAAGTGATCGCCCCAGCAGGCCAGTTCGAGGCCGTCGTAGCCGAACTTCTTGGCCTTCTTGCACATGTCCTCAAACTTCAGGTCAGCCCACTGGCCGGTGAAGAGTGTGACCGGTCTTCCCATGCTGGTCCCGTCCTTTCCAAAGTTGCGACTGGATTTGCCAAGGGTCCACCCCTTTTTCGGGGTGCCAAGAGGGGATGTTACCACGGGCGGCGGAGGGAGGGAAGGAAAGAGGTTCCAGAGTTTCAGGGTTCGAGGGTTCCAGGGCTTCAGGAAGAGGCGAGGCACCGGGGTCAATAGACCCCGGCTCTGAAAATCGGAGGGCAACTGATTGGCGGGGGGCAACGCTTGTCGTACGGCACCGGGGTCAATAGACCCCGGCTCTGAAAATCGGGTTCTTCCGCGGAATCTGTGGGTTGAATCTGGGGAAACCAGCTTCGCAGTTTTCCCCAGACCCCTTCCTTGAGCTTCATTCCCCTCCGGTTTTGAGGGGAGGCTGGTATAGAG
>JBJKSL010000043.1:0-2580 GCA_046704145.1 Phycisphaerae bacterium | reverse complement strand
GGAAGTTCTCCTTGAGGAACTGCATGCCGTCACCGATCATGTCGACGGCCATGGGGATCTGATCGTAGGTGTCCGGGTCGGCCAGGATGAGGTTGTCGCCGTCGCGGTAGAGGTATTCGTAGTCCTTGGTCTGCACGAATAGGGTCTCGATGCGGTCGTCGACTGCAAAGCGCTGTTCGACCACCCGACCGGTCTTGAAGTCCTTCAGCTTGATCTGGTAATAGCTCCGCCAGTTGCCCTTGGCCACGTGCTGGATGTCTTTGACGGTGTACCGATTGCCCTCGTGAAGGATCACTTGTCCTTTTTTCAGTTCGCTGGTCTTGATCGACATTACAGTCTCCCTGACTCCGTCCAGCGGCGTCAGTTTTAGCAGTCCTCTAGAATTAACGTGAAGAACCCCAGTTTCCCAAAAGAACGCCCAAAGGTCAACCTCGGGCATTGAGTTGGGCTCACGGTTGTTCTGCGCGTCGGATGGGGGTACCTTGGCATCAATTATCGGAGCCGGCGCCTGTGACGACGGTGCGCTCCGAACCCGACCCGGCCAAGAACCTGGAGCGTTTCTGAATGTCGGTTGACTCTCGAACTATTGCCTCGCCCGCAGCGCTGGCCCATCTGCACTGGTCGATGACGCCGGATATCGGTCCTGTGCTGTTCGGCCGGATCGTGGAGCGGTTCGGATCGGCGGCCGCCGCCCTGGGAGCTTCTGAGGTTCAGCTGGCCGGGATCGAGGGCATCAGCACCAACGGGGCGGCCAAAATCGCCCGAGCCCGCGACGCGGCCGAGATGGAGGGCGAGCTCGAACTGGCCGCCCGCCACGGTGTTCGCATCATCTGCCGCGAGGATGACGAGTTCCCCCCGGGCCTTCGCCACATACCTGACCCGCCTATCGTGCTGTACGTTAAGGGACGTATCCTCCGCCAGGATGCGGTCGCTCTTGGCATGGTGGGGGCTCGCCGCTGCACAATTTACGGTCGCGAACAGGCCCGCCGTTTCGGCCAGCAGATCGCCTCCCGCGGCATCACCGTAATATCGGGCCTGGCACGCGGCATCGACGGCGAGGCGCACAAGGGGGCTCTTGAGTGTCACGGTCGCACCATCGCCGTGCTGGGCAACGGGCTGAGCCGTATCTACCCGCCCGAACACGACCAGCTTGCCGAGCGGATTCTCGAAGCCGGTGCGGTGATCAGCGAGCTGCCCATGTCGAGCCCACCGGAGTCGACCAACTTTCTGCCGCGAAACCGCATTATTGCCGGGATGTCGCTGGGCGTGCTTGTGATTGAAGCTGCCCGTCGCAGCGGCTCACTAACTACGGCTCGCATGGCAACGGAGTACAACCGCGAGGTGTTTGCCCTGCCCGGGCGCATCGATTCCGAGTTTTCCGCGGGCACCAACGGCCTGATACGCGATCAGCACGCCAAGTTGGTCACCTGCATGGACGACATCGTGCAGGAACTGGGCGACCTTGGCGAAGTACTGGACGAGCCGGGCTCCGAAGCGTCGGTTGAGTCGCCGCTGTTCGCTGCAGCGGCAGCCAGCTTGGCGGCCGATGAACGCCAGGTATTCGAAGCGTTGGACCGCGAGGGGCAATCGTTGGAAGCCGTGGCCGAGGTCGCCAACCTGCCGCCCAGCCGGATTGCCTCCGTGCTGGTGACGCTGCAATTGAAAGGCCTCGCCCGCCAGTTGCCCGGGAATCAGTTTGTCCGCACGGGAGGAGACGCATGAACGCTAAGCACGCGTCCGGGGCGTCTATCGGCGGATGCTGCGACATCGCGAATCGGGTTTCCCGCCACCGCAAACACGGTTTGGGCGTACAAGTGTTGGAAGCACTGCATAGCACTGTGAGGATCACCGCGTGATTTACGATACCGTATCGCCCGACCGCATCGCCGCCTCTGCCCGCAAGGGTGGCGTTCCCTTCTTGGCAGCGACCGTAGCGGCTTTACTGGTCGGCACTCTAGTGGGGCAAACGCACGCTGCAGATTCTCCAAGCAGCGCCCCTGCCGCCGATCGGCCCAACATGCTGATCATCTGCCTCGATGGTTTGTCTTCGGGCACGGCGGGTTTCGACGGCAACAAGGTCGTCAAGACGCCGAATCTCGATCGTCTGGCGGCTGAGAGCGTGCAGTTTGCTCGAGCCTATACGCCGATCCCGCTGGCGGCTGGCGGCCGAGCCTCGATCCTCACTGGCCAAGACCCGCACGTACACGGCGTGACTGGCGATAAGGCCGTTTTGTCGGACGGATCCATCCCGCTTACCTGGTTGCTCGACCGGGCGGGCTACCGTTGTGGGCTGGTGGGCTCATGGAAACTGCCGGAACCGGCTGGCGATGCCGAGAAACCGGCGGAATCGACCCCCCATGGTCGCGGCAGCACGCCGCCGTCGGTCGCCCCGCCGGCCAGGCATCCCGGTGAAGCCCCCCTGCCGCATCGGCCACCGGCCAGCACGCAGAGTAGCACACAAAATACAGCACATAGCAATCCGGCCGACACTCCGCCGGCGCCGGCCAAGCTGCCGGAGAAGCCTGGGCTTGGCTTCGATCACTACTACGCGGATGCGGATCCGCCTGCACAGATTGAGAA
>JBJKSL010000042.1:0-7012 GCA_046704145.1 Phycisphaerae bacterium | reverse complement strand
CGGCGACACAGCCGGCGGAAGCAAAGGATGAAGGATGAAGGCGGGGGAATGAAGGGTAAAAGATTGGGGATTGCAGGATGATGGTCGCAGGGCTTGTCAGGGGTGATTCGGTCGCTTAATCTCGCGTCTTCTTCATCAGCAGGATGCGTTCATGAGCAGGGATGCCATTCATCGTATCGGGTTGGGCCTTTCGGCGGTGGCCATCGCCTTGCTTGGCGTGGGCTGTACTCAGCAGACGCAAGAGCCACCAAGAGAGGCGCCCGCCTACGGCGAACTGCCCCGTTTTACGCCTCATCCTATGCCCACTCCACCTGAGAACCGTCACACTGAGTTCGAGGAGATCCAGTTCGGCCGCTCGGTTGGCAATCGCCCGCTGGTGGCCCAGATCTACGGCGATGGCAGCGACACTGTCCTCATCATGGCCAGCATCCACGGCAATGAGACTGCCGGCACGCCATTGGTTCACAGGCTGGGGGCCTACCTGCTCGAGCAGCCGCAGATCCTTGAGGGCCGTCGAGTGATCCTCGTCCCGGTGACCAATCCCGACGGCGCGCACATCAACATGCGTAAAAACCTGCGTGGTGTGGATCTGAACCGCAATTTCCCGGCGGGCAACTACAGGGCCAGCGGTAATCATGGCGCTGCTGCACTGTCGGAGCCTGAAAGCCGTGCGCTGGTTGGGCTCATCGACAAGTATGCCCCCAGGAGGATCATCAGCATCCATCAGCCCATGACCTGCATCGATTATGACGGTGCGGCGGACGGCTTGGCCCGGCTCATGGCCGGCAGTTCCGGCCTGCCGCTCAAGAAGATCGGCAGCCTGCCCGGCTCGCTCGGCTCGTATGCCGGCACGACCAGGCACATTCCCATCGTGACCGTCGAGCTTCCCCGCCAGGCCGACGACCTGCCCGAGCAATCACTCTGGAACCGCTACGGCCGGATGCTGTTGCTGGCGGTCTGCTACCCGGACGCAATACCGGCGGAGCACCGAGCCGACGGCCATGGCGAGGCTTCTCACCAGTCCAACGCCTCCTCGAGGGACACGTCGGCCAGATCGCGAGTGCGATAGCGTATCGGGTTTGGCCAGTTTCTTTGGCAAGTCGTAGCCCAGCCGCCCTCGGCTGGGGATTTCGGCTTTTAAAAGCACAGCCGAGGGCGGCTGTGCTACTTTGAAAACTCAGTCGAGGGCGGCTGTGCCACATTTTCTGGCCACACCCTAGCCGATCCCTGCACCAAGGCTTGAATCCCTGTAATTTGATAAACTAGAGTCCTTCGGGTGTAATGAGGGGCTTTAGTGTTGGCGGAGTGACCGTTAGCAGTGGCCGCTTGCGTGGGGTGGGTTCAAGTGGCAGCGAGATAAGGCTTTATGGACCAATTCAATTATCGTGACGGGCAGTTGTACTGCGAGAATGTACCGGTGGCGCGGATCGCTGAGGCGGTGGGTACGCCTACGTTCATTTACTCGGCGGCGACGTTTCGGGCGCACTATCGCGGGATCGCCGAGGCCTTTGCCGAGATCAAGCCGATCATCTGCTACTCGATCAAGAGCTGCGGCAACCTCAGCATCATTCGCCTGCTGGCTGAGGAAGGGGCCGGCATGGACGTGGTCAGCGGCGGCGAACTGTTCCGAGCGACCAAGGCTGGCTTCGGTCCGGGCGGGCGGTTCGACGCGGGCAAGATCGTGTTCGCCGGCGTGGGCAAGACCGATCCGGAGATCAACGCGGCTATCGATGCGGGCATCGGGTGGTTCAACATCGAGTCCGAGGCCGAACTGGCGAATCTGATCGCGGTGGTGGAGAGTCGCGGCAACAAGTTGCCGCAGTCCTTGAAGAGCGGGCCGCGGGGGGTTCGGGCGGCACTGCGGATCAATCCGGATGTGGACCCCAAGACGCACCGTCACACGGCCACCGGCAAACGCGAGAGCAAGTTCGGCGTAGATCTCGAACGCGCACGCAAGGTCTTTGCGGAGTTCGGCCGTAATCCCCACGTGCAGTTGACCGGCTTCCACCTGCACATCGGCTCGCCGGTGAACAACATCGACGCTTACGGCGAAGCCATCACCAAGACGCTCGACCTGATCGCGACGCTGCGGCGCGACGGCTTCACCGTCGACACGCTCGACATCGGCGGCGGGTTCCGGGCCGATTACGAGGGACCGGGCTCGCCCAGCTACTCGGACTACGCAGCGAAGATTCTGCCGCTGGTCCGCGGGCAGGGGCTGCAGATCATTCTGGAGCCGGGGCGAACCATCTCGGCCAATGCGGGCATCCTGCTCGCGCGGACGACGTTCGTAAAGCATGGCGGCGACAAGCAGTTCGTGATCGTGGACGGTAGCATGACCGAGCTGATCCGACCGGCGTTGTACGATGCCTATCATTTCGTGTGGCCTGCCCAGCCGGGTATGGGATTCGTGCCCGACAGCCGTTGGCGAGGCATCAATTTCCCTGGCACGAAGATGATGGACGTGGTCGGCCCGGTTTGCGAGAGCGGCGACTTCCTGGCCAAGGAGCGGCCGTTGCCGCCGATCAAGCGCGGCGATCTGCTGGCGGTATTCAGCGCCGGGGCTTACGGTTTCGTGATGGCCAGCCACTACAACGCCCGGCCGAACGCCGCCGAGGTGCTGGTGGATGGGGAAGAGGTACGGGTCATCCGCCGGCGGGAGAGATATGAGGACCTGGTTGCGGCGGAAGAGTGAAGAAGTGAATGTCTAATGACGAATGTCTAATGTCTAAAGAATGACGAAGCTCGAATGAGGAATTGGCCATGCACTGGCAAGACCGAATCACAGTTGATCCGGCGGTACTGGTGGGCAAGCCAGTCATCAAGGGAACGCGTCTAGCCGTTGAGTTCATCCTGGAGCTGCTGGGCCAGGGCTGGAGTGAGGCGGAGATCCTAGAGAACTATCCTGGCATTACGCACGAGGACATTCAGGCTTGTGCGGCGTATGCGTCGGAGATTCTCAAATCTGAACGCGTCTATCCGGTGAAGGTCTGAACATGCTAGTCATGGCGGACGAGAACTTCCCAGGTGTGACGGTAGGGGCCTTGAAAATGCGGGGCCATGACGTGGTGTGGGCTCGAACCGACTGTCCGGGCGTGAGTGACAAAGCCGTTCTGGAGCGAGCACAGGCGGAAGGCAGGGTTGTTGTTACTTTTGATAAGGATTTCGGCGAGTTGGCGTTCCGCTTCGGGCTGCCCGCGGCGTGCGGCGTGATTCTCTTTCGTTTGAGTGCTCCTTCATCAGCTGCGCTGACTCGAATGGTGGTCGAGATACTTGAGAGCCGGAAAGACTGGCACGGCAGCTTTGCAGTTGTAACTGAGGACCGCGTTCGGACCCGATCGCTCTCGGGCCGGAACTAACGATAGGTTGATCTATGTTCGAAGGACTTACTCAACGATTCACCGGCGTGTTCAACCGCATACGCGGTCGGGGCAAGATCACTGAAGAGAACGTGGCCGAGGCTGTGCGCGAGGTGCGGACCGCACTGCTCGAGGCCGACGTGCACGTGCAGGTGGTCAAGAAGTTCACCGACGACGTGATGGCCAAGGCGCTCGGGGCCAAGGTGATCGAGACGCTGCATCCGGAGCAGGTGCTGGTCAAGATCGTGCACGACGAGTTGATCGAGCTGATGGGGCCGGTGGACTCGCGGATCCCGTACGTCACGCCGGGGCCGACGGTGGTGCTGATGGCCGGTCTGCAGGGCTCAGGCAAGACGACCACCTGCGGCAAGCTGGCCAAGTACATGATGGCCAAGGGCAAGCGGCCTTTGCTGGTGGCGGCGGACTTGAAGCGTCCGGCGGCCATCGAGCAGTTGGAGGTCGTCGGCGGCCAGGTGGGCTGCCCGGTCTACGTCGAACGCAATCATCAGAACCCGGTGAAGGTCTGCCGTAACGGCGTGCTGCACGCCCGCAAAACCGATCGCGACGTGGTCGTGCTGGACACCGCCGGTCGGTTGGCCATCGACGAAGAACTGATGGCCGAAGTCGCACAGATCGCGCAGACCACGAGCCCGCATCAGATTTACCTGGTCATCGACGCCATGACCGGCCAGGACGCGGTGAACACGGCCAAGCACTTCAACGAGCGGCTGGAGCTCGATGGGCTGATCCTGACCAAGTTCGATTCGGACACGCGTGGTGGTGCGGCCCTGTCAGCCAAGACCATCACCGGCAAGCCGATCAAGTTCATCGGTATTGGCGAGAAGCTGGACGCGCTCGAGGAGTTCCACGCCGACCGCATTGCCGGGCGAATACTCGGCATGGGAGACGTGGTCACCCTGGTCGAGAAGGCTCAGCAGCAGTACGACGAGAAAGAGGCTGAGGCCCTTCAGAAGAAGATGGCCACCGGCCTGAACCTGGAGGACTTCCTCGGACAGCTCAAGAAGATGAAGACCATGGGGTCGATGAAGGATCTCATGAAGATGATCCCCGGCATGTCCGCGGAGATGGGCAACATCGACGTGGACGACGGCGAGATCGGCAAGTACGAAGCCATCATCCATTCGATGACGCCCAAGGAACGGCAACGGCCGGAACTAATCGAGGCCTCGCGACGGCGGCGCATCGCACGAGGCAGTGGCACGGACGTCAAAGACGTGTCCGGCCTGGTCAAGCAGTTCAGCATGGTGCGCGACATGATGAAGGGCATGAGCAAGATGTCGCTCATGAACCGCATGCGTTCCATGGGGCAGTTCGCCAAGATGGCCGCTGGCGGAATGATGCCCAAACTCAAGGGCGGCAGCACGGTCAAGAAACGCCAGGAATCTCAGAAAGACAAGCGCAAACGCCGCAAAAAGCACCGCCGATGATCGTTTACACTTCTCGGCTGGTCACCATACCGGCCAAGCTGGCCAGGGAGGCCCGGCTTTCGCTTTTGGGCAGGACCGCGAGTCGTCCGAGCGCAGAGGCGATGTGCCGCTCGGCTTGCTCGATAGCGAACGGGATGCTTGAAGTCTGCTCCAGGAGAACCGCGATCTTGGCCCGGTCTGGCTCTGCAGCTTGCAGTTGACCGAGCAGGCCTTCGCGGAACGGTGCGCCCGAGGTGGCCAAGGCGTGGATGATCGGCAGCGTCAGCTTGCACTCGGCCAAATCGCGGCCGAGACTCTTGCCCATCTGCTCCTGCGAGCCGGTGATATCGAGCACATCGTCAGTGATCTGGAAGGCCACGCCTACTTCCATGCCATAAAGATGTAGCGCATTGACCACTTCGGCGGAGGCTCCGGCGTAGTGTGCACCCAGCATGCAGGCCGTGCCGGTCAGGGCCGCGGTCTTGCGGCTGATGATGTCCGTGTACTGCTCGATGCTGAGGTTCCAGTCGTTGCGGTGGTGCACCTGCTGGAGCTCGCCCTCGCAAACCATGTTCGTGGTGGCCCCGATTTCACGGCAAGCGAATGCATCCACGCTGCTGCACAGATGGAACGCATGGCTGATGAGGTAATCGCCGAGCAGGACGGCGGCTTCATTGCCTCGCAGCCTATTGATGGTGGGGCGCCGGCGGCGGAGATCGGCCTCGTCGAGCACATCGTCGTGCACCAGCGTGGCCATGTGCACAATTTCAAGGACCGCCGAAAGGATGAAGTGCTCTTCGGCGACCTGGCCGCAGGCGCGGGCCGACAACAGCAGCAGCGCTGGGCGCAGCATCTTGCCGCGATACCCGTTGAGTTGCTGGCACAAGTCGTTGACGACTGGCAGGTCGCAGAAGAGCTCGTCGTCAATAATCCGACACACCCGCCCCAGATCGTCCGCTATTGGCTCGTAAGCCACCCCAATGGCCGACATAATCGCCTCGTTCAGGACCTCTCCCGGAACACGCAGGCAGGGCGGCGCCCTCGCCTTTCCCGGGCTCGTTCGGTACGATTGTAACCGGTCCGCAGCCAACCTGCGAGTTGTTTCAGAAGTTTTGAAAAGTTGCTAAGGTAATCGCCGTGGAACACGTAGCGTCCCAGATTTCGGTGCTCAATAGCGTCAGTTTCGGCTGGCTGCATGCCGAGGGCGGATTTGCGTTCGATGAGGGTTTTTTCCTCGATCCGCAACGCCGGTCGGAGCAGGAAGCTCGAATGCAGCAGTTCGTCGCCGAGCGTTTCCCGAGCGAACCCATCTACAGCCTCGAAGCCCATCTGGTGCAGATCGAAGGGCGACGCCACCAAGTGGCACTGGTCGGCGGCTTACAGCCGAATCTGATTTTGGGAGCCGCAGTGGGGGGGCAGTTCGCTTTTCAGCCCGACAAGGATCCGGACATCACGCCCACGCCACTTGCCGACTGTCGCGATGTTGATGCGCTGCGTGGTATCGACTGGGCGGGCACGTGGCCGATCGGAATGCTTCTGGATCAGATCGGCCGGATGCGCGAGCAGGCGAAGGGCTGTGCAGTGGTTCCACCGTTGTTCTGGGATACGACCGGCCGCGCCACCACCCACGGCATCGTCACCACGGCCCAGAAGCTCTTCGGCGAGCGCATCTTCATGGACATGGTGGAGGAGCCCGCCTTCGCCCGCGACGTGTTCGCCTGGGTGGCCGACGCGTACATCGAGTTGATCCGCCTGTTCGCCGAAGCCGCCGACATGAAGGTCACCGGCCTGCACACCGGCGACTGCTCGGCCTGCATGGTGGGGCCCGATCTGTACGCCGAACTGGTCGTGCCGGAGATGAATCGGCTGATCCGCCGAGTCGGGCCGGTGCGGCTGCACTCCTGTGGCCGATCCGATCACCTTCTGGACGTCTTCGCCACGGTGGAGAACGTCGCCAGCCTCAACGTGGGCAGCGGCACCAGCCTGGCCAGGATCCGCGAGCGCTTCGGGGACATGCGGGTCGACCTCGTACCCGAGCCGCGCATGTTCACCACCGCCGATCGGTCACAGATCGACGCCTGGGTCCGCCGCGTCGTGGAAGAGAACGGCAACGGCCGCCTGGAAATCCAGTGCCATTTGGACGCCGGCCAACCCGAAGCCAACATTCTGCAAGTGACGCGCACGCTTCGCGACCTGGGAGTGTCGTGTACGCGCGCCGCTTGTTAC
>JBJKSL010000041.1:0-4141 GCA_046704145.1 Phycisphaerae bacterium | reverse complement strand
ACGGCCCCTTGGCAAACCTCCGGCTGGGCAGGAAACTGATGGGCTTGAACGTGTAAACCTTCTCGCCATCCGAGGCCACAAGGTTCGGGAACGCCGGATGTGCCATGTACGAGAAGGTCAGCCGGGCGTAGTTGGGTTTCATCATCTTCACCTTGCCCACGACCATCTGTTG
Organism: Phycisphaerae bacterium; assembly: GCA_046704145.1. GTDB lineage: Bacteria > Planctomycetota > Phycisphaerae > UBA1845 > PWPN01 > JACQVT01. Next base: position 3,969 of record JBJKSL010000041.1, on the reverse strand, counting down.
CTGCCGAACAGAGGTCACCGTGTAGGTGAAGTCAGCCGTCAGGGTCTTGGCTGCCTCGGTTGCGGTCTTTACCTGGTGCAGCAGTTTGGCCACCTCGGAGGTATCCTGGTCGTTGGAGGCCTGCTCCTGCGCACGTCCGGGTGCGGCAACGCCCAGCAATACCAGCGTGAATCCCAGGGTTTGCAGTCTTGAGGAGCTGGAAGATGTCATTTTTGTGTCCTTTCTTCTGCCGGCGGCAGGGTGCGAATAAGAGCGGCAGCAAGCTGCCGCAGTCCTGAAGACCAGACAAGCTGCTTCTCCCCCTCTTCCTTCTCCCCCTCACCCCCTCTCCCACTCGCCCTGTTTCTCCCGTCTCCCCGTCGCCCGGTCGCCGCGTCGCTCCATTATCGGTCCCGGCGGGTCATGGCCCGTTTGATTTCGCGCTGGTGGTCGCGTTTGCGGAGGTCCTGCCGCTTGTCGTAGTCGCGTTTGCCGGTGACCAGGCCCACTTCGACCTTGGCGATGCCTCGTTGGTTGAAGTAGATGGCCAGCGGGACGAGGGTGACGCCCTTTTGTTCGACCTGGGGGCGCAGCTTGGCGAGTTCACGGCGGTGCAACAGGAGCTTGCGCGGCCGCAGGGGCTCGTGGTTCTGATCGGTGGCGGCCGGATAGCGGTCGATCTGACTGTTGTAAAGTATTGCCTCGGTGTCAGTTATGCGCACGAAGGAGTCGGTGAGCTGGGCGGCTCCGGCCCGAAGGCTCTTGACCTCGCTGCCGGTCAGGACGATCCCCGCCTCCACCGTGGCCAGGATGTGGTAGTTGTGCCGGGCCTTGCGGTTGACGATGCGGCGGTCGTTGGGGCTGGTTGGCTTTTTTGCCATAACACGTTATAGTCAATGAGCTTAATTTCCGATAATCCCGTGCGTGGCACACCGGCAACGTGGCTGCGGGTGGCCGGCTGACGGGATTGTAACCCCGGGCCGGCAGTAGTGCCAAACATCCTGCAACCGGGAAAGCGTGTTGAGGTATAATCTAGCGAGCATGATTATCCGGAGAGCCGAAAGCGGAAGTCCGCGACTGACTCGCAGAATGGAAAAGCGGTTGGTCGCACAAGCCCGCAGTGGGGATCAGGACGCCTCGCGCGTACTGGTCGATGCCCACAAGGATCGTCTATTTGCGTTCGTCTGGCGGATCCTGCGAGACCATCACGAGTCGGAGGAGATCTGCCAGGAGGCTTTCCTTCGGGCCTTCAGCTCTCTGGAGTCGTTCTCGGCCGAGTACCGGTTCAGCACGTGGCTGTTCACCATTGCGTACCGCCTGTGCCTGAATCACATCCGACGGCGAAAGAGCCTCACGGGCGACGTCGATTTCACGGGCATTGCCAACGATGACCCGGACACGGTTGAGGCCCTGGCTGAGAGCGAAGAGGCGCGTCGTTTGAAGGATCAGATCTGGGGCGCGGTGGATGAGCTGTCAGCTCCGCAGAAAGCGGCGATTATGCTTTTCTATCGCGAGGGGATGAGTTGCGACGCGATTGCCAAGACGCTGGGCATTCCGATGGCGACGGCCAAGAGCCATCTGCATCGGGCTCGCGGGCGATTGCGTGAGACTCTGAGCGGGCTGGTGAAGGACTGGACGAGTGTTCAGTCACTGCGAGAGGCGGCGTCATGATTACCTGCCAACATGCAAAGCACCTGTTCGACCAATACCTCGATGGCGAGCTGTCGCCGTCACTGCAGGCCGAGTTGCACGCTCACCAGCTGAGCTGCAGCGGCTGCCAGGGCGAGTTGGCCCTGATGGAAGCCTGCGGTGATGTCATCGCCTACGATGATTGCGAGCCGACCGTCAGCGGTTCGTTTACCGAGCGTGTTCTGCTCGCTCAGCGTGCACAGTTCAAGCCTGTCGTCCATCGTCGCAACTGGAATCGTGTTCTGCTGTCGATCGCCTCGCCTTTGGCCGCCGCAGCATGCATCGGGTTTGCTGTACTGTTGGTCGCACCTACGGGCAAGGAGGCACAGCCCGGCAAGGTCTTGTCCTCGCACGTAAGCGTCTCTCAGGGCGTAAAGAGCATTCTGAATCTGAACGGTGATGCACGCGTCGATTCCAGCCTGCCGGTGCAAGAGATGCCGGCAGGGTTCATGGACGCGATCCTGGAGCCGTTCGTCAAGCAGACCAAGACAACCGTTGACAGCACCAAACGCAGCATCGAGCAACTCGATTCGCTGATTCGATTGGGTTTTGCCGGGGCGAATGACGCCTTGGCCGCCAGTTCCCGGACGCCAGCGGCCGATCGCGGCCCGACCATGAACGTTCAGCCCAAGGCAGCCGAGCCGAACCCGCTCGATCCGTCGTTCCTGCGTCAGTCTCCTCTGACCCCGGAGCCCACCTCCGAGGTCGACGATACCATCGAAGCACTGTAAGCTGCCAGCCTATCTCGGGCGTATAGAGGTTATACGCATCTGCGCAGTTGTGCGCGCGGCGGGTGTGTGGGACCGGCATCTTGCCGGTCCAAAATGACCGACTGGAAGCCGGCCCACATAATGCGCCGCCCAATCGTAAATCAGCTACTGTGCGTAGACTTCGCGCGGAGGATTCTGCTTCGGTCCCGGTATAGGCATGGCAACTCGATCATCCACAGTCTGTTCCTCGATCTTCAGGGTTGTTCTGGCCAGCTTGGTGCTGCAGGCCTGCGCGGTTGTCTCAGCTTTCGGGCAGACGACGCATTCTGCGCCTGAGGCGGTGCGATCTGCTCCTGCACACGTCCAGAGCCGACCAGTCCGCGGGCCAACCCTGGCCACCTGCGTACCGGGCGACGTGATGCTGTACCTGGAGGTGCCCGGCGTACGCGGTGGGCTGCCGGAGATTGCCGGTGCGAATTTCGCGGCGGGTTTGCTGCGCATGCTGAGGTCGGAACCGGCCGGCATGTCGACGAGTGACGCCGACGGAGTGGGATTGCGGCATTTGTTCGCGGCTGCGGTTGGCCTGCAGGATAGCAAGGCACTCGATTCGCTGCTTTCCGGGCCGATGGCCGTGGCGGCCGACGGCTGGAGTGGGCTGAGCGATGCGGTGCTCGTCGCGTGGCCGAAAAACCCTGCCGCCCTGGAGAAAGACTTGGCCGGCCAGCGGATCGCGGAGTCCGCCGGGGCCAAGGTCCGCCGCTACCGGTTATCACGAGAGCACGAACTGGCGTGCGACGGCCACACTGCAGTGGTCGGCCGCATGAACAAGCGGACCTGCCTGTACGCCCGCACGACCGAACTGCTGGAGCGCGGCGGGGGTGGTTCGCTGGCCGAGCAGCCCGAGTTTCGCGAGCGTACGGCGGCGTTGCCCGTTGAATCGCAATACCTGGTCTACATAGGCAAGTCGGCCGATGGCGTGCCGGCCCAGGATCCGCTTACGGCGTGGTGGCCGGACGATTGGCCGCGACTGCGTACGGTGGCCATGGGGTTGATGCTGGATAGTGCGGGGCTGACCGTCAAGATCAGCGGCCGGCTGGACATGGAGGGGCCGCAACTCGCGCGCAGCGAGCCTCCGGTTGAGATCGTCCGCCGACTGCCGGCCAGTGTGGTGGCGGCCTGGACGCACGTGATCGATTATGTGGATGGCTATCGACGGCTGCGTGCGCGGTTCTCGCACGATCCGGCGGGCTTCCATTTCGATTCCCTCGAAGTCGGCCTGGAGCCGGGCATCATCGAAAAACGTCTGCTCAGTCACCTGGTAGGGGACACGGTGCTGCTTATCGACCGTGTTGAGGTCAAGCCGGCCGAAGCAAAGGCCGCAACTGAAAAGCTGGTGCTGCCGGCTGCGGCTTTGATGGTTGAAACGGACGACCCCGATGCGGTGGCCGGGGCGGTCGCGCAGGTGGCAGGCAATCTGGTGCGATTGCTCAATCAGCAGTTGCCGGCGGACCAGGCGATGACTCTGCAGCAGGAGCCGGTGGCTCCCGGTGGGCCGGTGCTGTACTCCGTGCCGATTGGGCGAGTACTGGGC
>JBJKSL010000040.1:0-3335 GCA_046704145.1 Phycisphaerae bacterium | reverse complement strand
CGACTGCGATGCGCGGAGAGTTGAATACGACGCCACAAGCCCCGCAACGCCAGAGCTGAAAGGGCTTGGGATGACCGGGCAAGTCCAGGGTGTACAGATGCCGCGAGCCCTTGGCTCCGCAGAGCTTGCACGCGGGGCTTAGCCTCTTGGTTGTATATCCTGCAGCGATCATGGCGTCTTGTCCCGTGGAGATCAGGCCAACTGATAGCGCACGAATCTTTGCACCGGCCAAGGCCAGCCAGCGTAGCGGCGCGGCTCGATAATCCAGTGATTGATGGCCTGCCGCAAGGACCACTTGCACCGGAAAGCGGCCTGTTGGAAGGCCGAACCGGTCTGTCGGCCGATGGCGTACAACGCGGAGCTAACCTGCTCGACAGCTTGCTCCGGGCTGGGCAGATCCTGCACCTCGTGAACTATCACCGGCGAGCGGAGAGGATTCCACCAGGTCTCGTAGCGTTGGCGATTGGTGATATCCCAAGGCCACATGAGATAGCGCTGCACCGACCAGACCATGCTGGGGCAGCCGCTGAGCGATGCGAGATGCAGCCCACCGGTCGACTGGCCGACAGCCAAGTCGCAGCCTGAGAGCATCTGGATGGCCGCTTCGGCATCGCAAGGGTAAACCGTCGTGTGTATGCCGCGATCGTTGAGCAGGCGTTCCAGTTCGCGCCAATGTGTCGCCGGCCAGTTGATCCCGTTGCGAAACGCTCGCGTTCGCTCGACCAGGACTACCCATGGGCGGTCGGGCCGGCTGGACACCGGTCGCTCGTAGCAGATGAATTGCTGATGTTTGGGGTCGCAAGGCCAAAGCTTGCCGGTGAATTCAGGGTAGAGGCAGTCCACCTCGCAGCCTTGCTCGCCCAGTTCGGCGGCCGCGCGTTCGACCATTGGCGAGACGCACTTGCGTAGTCGCTCGGCTGATATCGTCTCGGTTGAATCAGAGACTATTCGCCGGTCCTCGTAAGCCGCACCCGGCAGGTAACCAAGATCGACAGGCCGGTACTCCAGAGGCATGCCGCCATAAAAGGCCGCCTTGCCAGGTGTGCCCAGGACCACGAGCCTTTCATAACCTCCCCGCGTGAACACCCAGCGCACGCGGGCCTGCCAGGACATGAGCTCCCAGCCGATCTCTCCTACATATGGAGCGGTGAGCAGCACCTTGGTCATGACACCTCCGCCAGTACCGCCGGCTGAATCGAGCCTACGCTCAGGCGCCGGAAATGGATCTCGTTGATCTGTTCGCCGTGGGTCGCCTCGTGGCTGCCGGTCCGTTCCAGTTCGCGAATCATGGTTTCGGCGGTCAGCAGGGTCAGCAGCGGTATCGAACGCCGCGGATTCGCGCAGGCTGACGACCAGAGTCCTTGCAGTGCCCCCTGCCGTACCCACGCACGCACGCGAGCATCCGTGGCGAGCATCGGCTCGAAGAGGCCGGCTTGTCGGCAGGTTTCGAACGTCCACGCACGAGCGGCGAGCGAGTCACGGCCATATCGCCGGACGTCTGCATGCCGCACCTTGGACCACCAGGAATACAGTCTCTCCCGCTGCCAGCAGTACTCGCGCAGCCAGCGGTTGTCGATCAGCGGCATGCCGCTGGAACTGTCGGCTCGCGGCACGCTCGCGAACTTCGGAAATCGCTGCCGCAGCACGTCAACGTAGACTTGCCTTGCCCGTCGCAGTTGTGCCGGGGTGGTTGCGTACCATTCGATCATGCGTCGATCGCAGGCGGGATGGCGTGCCAGCGTATGCCTTCGGAAGGATGCCGGCACCAGCACGTCGTTGCGGCCGCTACGACCAGTGATGATGGTGTACTCTGCGCGGTGCAGCGGGTCGTCGATGGGCGCGGTGCGGAATGAGTCGTCCACGTGCGATTGCCATCGACCGAGGCTCTCGGCAGCCAGGTCTTCGCGGAGCAAAGCGCCGATCTGATCGGGATCGCCTCCGCCGTGCAGGAAATCTCGTGCCCAGGAGTGTTCGTGCGGCGGCAGATTGGGCGGTATGTCCTCGTCGAAGGGCAGATCCGAGCCGCCCAGTACGCCGTGAAGATAACCCTCGATCAGTATCGCGCCGCGGTGTTGCTGAAGGTACGGGCCGATGGGGGCGCTCAGGCCCAGGTGGCCGGCGCCGTGGAGGCCTTCGGTTTCGAGGATGGCGTCGTGCAGTTGCTCCGGCAGCGTTGCAGCATCGATCAGCAGAGCATCGTGCGACGCTCCTGCCATGCGTGCCAGTTGCCGGCCGAAACGCATGTCCTCGCTGTAAGCAAAGCCGGAGGTGTAACACGCGGGCACGCGGCCCAACTCGTGAGCGACGGCCAGGAAAACGCGCGAATCCAGTCCGCCGCTCAGGCCCTGCATCAGCGGCAGCTTGCTGTCGGTCATGCGCGCGATCGTTGTTCGCGAGGCGTCGAGGAAGCTGTCGATGACCGCGTCACAAGAGCTTGGCGTTTGGGGTTTGTGCTGGAAATCCCAATATCGGCGCCGCTGCAGTCTGGTGCCTGTGCCGGCTGGACCTGCGGCCGGTCCTGTGTAGCTCAGGGTGTGTGCCGGTTCGAGCCAGTGCACGTCGGCGATCAGCGTGTGATCGTCGAGCATGTTCTGCGTGCGGAGCAGATCGGCGACGGCGTTTTCGTCGATCTGCAGAGGCGAGCCGCTCGCCTGCCATGTGAGCCGTGCGCGCGGTGAGACCACCAGCCGTTCGCGATCCGCCCACCAGAACAGCGGGATCAAGCCCCAGCGATCGTTGAACACCGTCCACGTGTGCCGGCGGCCGTCGTACCATGCTCCGCAGAAACTGCCGTCAATCTCGGCCAGGGCGGCCGGGCCGATCGAAAGCAGCTTTTGCCGTACGATGGCGGCGACGCGATTAGGCGGCGTATGCTCGCTCTGCCTGGTCCACGAGGCCGGCAGGAACATCTCGCCCGTCCAGATCAGCACGCCGGCGCTGTCGCAGTGCAAACCCGGTCCGCAGGATGGCTCCGCTGCCGGCAAAGATTCCGCAACGATGGCAAAGCCCGGCCCTTCGATCGCGATGGTTTGATTTGTGATAACGATTCCATGCGGGTTAGCAGCGCTTGTCGAGGAGCAATTCTCAAGCATGGCCTGCACGCGCGCACGAGCCTCGCCGGGCCGCGGATCGCAGACCATGTAGATGCCGGGATATGCTTGATGCTCGGCCAACTGCACCTCCGTGCGCAGTCTTTATCAAAGAGCCGCAGGCTTCAGCCTGTGCGGCGCCTGTTCTCTGTAGGTTTCGCTCGAAGCTCCAAACCGCGGACGGCCTGCAACCTCGCTCAGCAAAACGATCCATCGCTTGCCGATGCACTTCGGATCGTGTTCGCC
>JBJKSL010000039.1:0-4238 GCA_046704145.1 Phycisphaerae bacterium | reverse complement strand
GCGGCCGGCACTGACCGGCTGGAAGCCGCTCCCACATGAGACCTTTTGTGTGGGACCGGTATCTTGCCGGTCCAAATGATTCAGTTTCACCTATTTACGACTCGTATAAAGGCAAGATTCACGATGGATCGAAGACAGCGCAAGCAGACACACGCGCGGGGCTTCGATCGGGGAGGCCGTTCTGCACGCGGCGGGCGCGGCAGCAAGAATACACCAGCACGCAAGCATGAGGAGGGTTGGGATCATGTGGCGGCGTGGTACGACCGGCTGGTGGGGGATGAGGGGTCGGACTATCACCGTAACGTGATTCTGCCGGCGGCAATGCGGATGCTGGACGTGCAGGCCGGGGAGCGGGTGTTGGATCTGTGCTGCGGGCAGGGGGTCCTGACACGCCTGCTGTTGGATCGACAGCCGGCAGAGGTGGTGGGGGTGGACGCGAGTGCGAAGCTGATCGCGGCGGCCAAGAGTCGCGGGCCGACGGATGCTCGCGTGCGATACGCGGTACGGGATGCGGTGAAGTTGGGAAATGTGGCGGACGGGCGGTTTGATGCGGCTGCGTGCGTGATGGCTGTGCAGGATGTGGAGGATACGGCTGGGCTGTTCGCGGGATTGGGGCGAGCACTGCGGCCGGGTGGGCGTGCGGTGATGGTGATGATGCATCCGTGCTTTCGCGTGCCGCGGCAGTCGGATTGGGGATGGGATGAGGCTCGCAAGATACAGTACCGCCGTGTTGACCGATATATGTCATCGATGGCCGTGCCGATTTCCACGCATCCGGGTAGCGACCCGGGGCAGCAGACGTTCTTCCAGCATCGGCCGTTGTCACAGTATTTGAATGCACTGGGCGCGGCAGGATTGGCGGTGGTGGCGGCGGAGGAGCTGCTTACGCATCGCGAGCCGCCGCCCGGGCCGCGGCATCGGGGGCAGAAGCGATCCTTCGAGGAGATCCCGGTATTCCTGGCGTTGAAGGTCGTACGCGTGGAGTCCGTGCACAGGTAGCCGCATGCGGGTGGGGCACGTGCGGGTAGGCGTGTCAGAGAATAGGTGCGCTGTTTTCGATCAAAGCCCGCGGCAGGCCTGCCGTGGGCTTTTGCGCGGTTAATGCGTGCACTTCGATTGCGAGGTTAGGGCCGCAGGACCTACGCGGGTTCAGCTTCTCGTTCAGCGCGTTTGCGTTCGATCGCCCTTGCCGCAAATAAGCCGGCTTCAAACAGGCCGACCATGGGGACCAGCAGGAAGAGTTGGCTGGCAGGGTCTGGCGGCGTAACCACCGCAGCGACGAAGGCCATCACCAGGATTACGTGCTTGCGGTATGAGGCCATCTCCTTGGCAGAGAAGACCCCGATGGTAGCCAGGAAGGCCACGACCACGGGGACCTGGAAGCCCAGGCCAAACGCGCCGGCCATCCCGAGAGTGAATGGAATCACTTCAGAGAAGCGCATTTCCGGGACGATGCGGTTATGTTCTTCGGTCGCCTGCAGGGGGGCGATCACGTAGGTCTTGGAGGCGTAGCGGACGCGAAGCTCATGCTTGGCGCGGTTCAGCCAGAGCATGCCTTCGGGATAGTTCGCGGGAGCATCTCCGTCGAAGGGCTGAATGGCGAATCTGGAGCTTGGGGGGGCAGCCGGTTGGCTTGCGGCCTGGGGGGCTACGGGCAAGAGGTCCGGCTTGGAGGACTTGATCAGAAAGGCCGGCATGGCCTTCTCGATGTCGGGCAGTTCGGTGCGATAGCCCAGCAGGAAGTCCATCAAAATGGGGTTGACCACGATGATGAGGAACAACGCTCCTGCGAAGAAAAGGGCGATTGAGACGGGGGCGAATCCGCGGACCCACTTGCGTTCGTTGGGGTAGAGGCCGGCGGCGACGAAGCCCCAGATTTGCGTGATGCTGTAAGGGGCCGACACGATCAGACCGACCACGACCGCCACCCACATGTCTGTGAAGAAGCTCTCGGAAGGGCTGAAGGTTCTGATGGCCGGGTCGTAGCCGTGCTTGTGGTAGACGGCGTAAACGGGCCAGCAGAGAAAGGCCTGTATGTAATCTATGAAGACGTAACAGATTATCGCCCCGATGGCCAAGGCGATAAGGGCCTTGATGAGTCGGATGCGCAACTCTTCCAGATGCTCGCCGAGAGTCATGCGGACTTCGTCGGGGTTGGTGTTGGCAGGAGTGAAGAGTTTTTGGACTACGCCCATCTTATTACTTACGCTGCGGGTTAATGACTGGATCGACCCGAGTGCCGGTCCGGAACGGGGCGATTCTAGATAGCGGTGCGCTATTGGTCAAACGGGGGACCCCACGGCACGCCTGCCGTGGCTTTTGGAGGCGAAAACCGTTGGTCTTGAAGTCTATCGTGGGTTCCAGCGTCAGGGGCGGCTGGCGATGGCGTGGGCCAGGGGATTTACGACCAGGGGCACGATTCTGCGTGCGGCGAGGTCCTCACCGATGGAGGCCAGTTCAGCGTAGAGCTTGGGCAGTTCTGCCTGGTCGCCCGGGGTCCAATAGCGGCGGATGGTGAGGTAGACGCTGAGCAGTTGGTCGTCGAACTCGCCGGTGCGGACCTCAAACGTTGTGGTTCGGCTTTTGACCTCCAAGTAGGCCTGAGTGTCGCAACTGCCGTTGAGCGTGATGCCGAAGCTCGGCTGGCAGTCGACGGTGTGGACGGCCTCGTTTCCAAGCAGAAACGCGGCAAAGGGGTGGTCGGTGTAGAGCGTCTCGGCCACAAGGCGGTCGTGGTTGCCAGCGTAGACGAGGTCGAAGCCGTAAACGAGCTCGAGATAGTCGAGATCGAGCTCGCTGAGGGTCAGGTGGTGGGGGGCATTTTCGAGGATACAGCGTGCGAAACTGCGATAGTCCTCGGAACTCGCGGGAGAGAAGTAGCCGAAGCGGATAGCGCCGGGTTCGAGACGCATCCAGCGTCGGGGCTGGCCGTCGCGGCCGTCGAAGCCGCCCTCTTCGAGGATGAGGCTGCCGTCCTCGCGTCGGCGGAGCCTGGTGAGGGTGGGGAACTCTCGGCGGATACGGTCGAAGAAGTGGAGGATGGTTTCGCGTTCCAGCGAGAGATCGAGCTTGAGGTACAGCCGGGAGCTCGTATAGAACTCGTCGCAATGTGCGCCAAGGCTGGCTTTCATTGAAGAAGTTGCCTTTCCAGTTCAAAAGCGGGCGCGATGGCTTGTCCTGATGGGGCCAGTCACAGCGCCGAATCCGATATTATTGCCGAATTTGTGCAGTTTCACAAGCGAAATGGCGGAAAATGGCTTTGGCGGACGATAACGCAGTGCTGGGAGTTAGGTTTTTGTCGTAGGAAACGGAGGCGGGCGGCTTGCAATCGGGAGCATGTGCGGGAAAGATAGTTATGCTTTAGTACGGACGGTCTTGTGGGGTATTCCACATCGGAGCAGGGATTTCATGCGGATTGATTGCGGAACGACCACCGAGCATCGGGTGCGGCTGGGTATTTTCCTGGTCATGTGCATTGTCTTTGCGGGCTACTTTGGGTACGACGGGCTGTGGGGCTATCCGGCCAAGAATCTGGAGTGGGCCAAGCAGAACATTCCGATCTCGCCGGCGCAGAAGGACGGCATCAAGACCAATCCGCGGGTGATGCTGCCTGAGGTGGACAAGCTGGCCAAGTTGGCCAACTCTGCTTCGGGGCTTACCGAAGAGCAACTGCATGCGGCTCTGGGCGAGCCGGCCATCGTGGTGCCGGACGCCACCTCGTATACGCGGGACGCCTGGTACGTGGGGCCGGCGGCCTGCGTGCGGATCAAGCTGGTGGGGGCGAAGATCGAAGAGATTGCACCTCTGCAGAACATCAACAAGTCCGAGGAAGACATCAAGATGCAGAAGGTGTTCGGCGTGGGGCTGGGCATCGTGGCTGTGGTGATGGGGCTCTACTACATCCGGATTATGACCATGCGGACGGTGCTGGACGAGGAAGGCGTTGCGGTCAAAGGCCGGCGGGTCGCGTGGGATGAGATGAGATCGCTGGATACGTCGGACTACCAGCGGAAGGGGTGGCTGGATCTGGTGTATTCTCGCGACGGCCGGGACGGTTCAGTGCGGATGGACAGCTACCATATCAACCAGTTCGACGCGATTATAAACGCGATCTGCGATCGCAAAGGGTTCGAGACGCCGATCAAGCCGCGGGCGATGGCAGAAGAGACGGCAGAGGATGAAGTGAACATCTGAAACGCGTTCGTTCCCCAACGTCCTTTGTGAGATTTGAGCATGAC
>JBJKSL010000038.1:0-6135 GCA_046704145.1 Phycisphaerae bacterium | reverse complement strand
GACCGCTTCGGTGCTGCGGGCGGATCGCTCGACGGCCTCGTGAATCTGGATTTCGATCGATTCGATCTCGCCGGTCAGCAACGGCTGCTCCTGCGAGAGACGGCCCACGGCGTTGTCGTTGGCTTGGCGGGCGGCGTTGTTCTCAATCTGGCTCTTGTTCGTTTCGGCGATGGCCGTGCGCAGCTCTTCCTGGGCATGTTCCACGGCAGCGATATCAGCCGTGGTGCGTTCGAGCCGTTCGGTCATCGACTCGATGCGCTCGTCGACTTCGACGATCTGATGCTCGATTTCGCGGAGCTCGCTCTTTCGGCTGATGAGGCCCGCCCCGGCACCGGCCGGCCCCAGTTGGCAGCGACCTTCGCAGTCGAGCAGTTCGCCGCTCTGCGTGACGTAACGGTACATGGGCGGGTTTTCCGCCGCCATGCGCTCCGCGTCGGTCATATTGCGGACGATGATGGTGCGGCCGAGCAGGTGCTTGATCAGGCCTTCCATCTCCGGCGGGTACTTGACCATGCTCATCGCGTAGGCGATGAAGCCTTCCTGCTGGGTGAAGTCGCGGCCGTTGACGTACGGAGGCAGCCGGTCGAGACAAATAGCTCGCACTCGGCCGGGGAAGTCCGCGAACGCGGCGGCATCGTCGAGGAAAGGCCGACTGTTTTCGACCACGAGATACTGATCGTAATCGCCGAGCGCCGCTTCGATCAGCATGGCGTTAGCGACATCGGCCGCGACCTGGTCGGCGACCATGCCGCGGATGTAGCTGAATGGCCTCCCCGCAGAATCAGATGCCGCCTGCTGACCTTCGACCGGCTGGAAGCCGGTCCCACACTGCATCCGGCGCAGGACTTCGCGGACGCCAGAGTCGACGCCCTCCATCTTGCGATCCAGGTCCTGCAGGAGCGACTGGCGGCTCACCAAGCCGCTACGAAATTCCTTGGCGGCCGCAAGCTGCTGGTTGAGCTCGGCGCGGCTGGCATCGAGACGGGCCGCCTCCTCGCGTTTTTGTGCGAGTTGCTGCTGGTGATTCTCCAGCAGGGCGGCGATCTCCTCGTGCTTCAGGCCGATCTGCGATTTGACGGCCAGCAACTGCTCGAGTTCAGCCTGCACCTGCGCCTGACGGGCGCTGATGCGAGCCTTGTTGTCCTCCAGCTGCTGGCGTCGCTGGCCGAGAGAGCTGATTTCGTTGTTGAGCTGTGCGGTGCGCCGCAGCACGTCGATGATGCCGGCCTTTTCGTCCTCGCTGCGCGCCTGCAATGACGCCAATTGGCGGGCAAGCTCGCGATCCTCGGCAGAGAGGCGGTCGACAGCCTCATTCGCTTCAGCGAGTTCCGATTCGACTGAGTCGAACTGCTCCTGCACGCCTTCGATCTGCTGACGCCAACTGAGGGCTCTTTGCCGCTCGGCCGCCAGGCGTTGTTGAGCTCGCGCGCGGGCAGCAGTGATCTCATCAACGCGCTGCCGCGACTGGCTTGCACGTTCCCGATTGGCGGTGATTTCCGATGCGTTGGTCAGGATCTGCTGCTCGATCTGGCGGACCTCAGCGTCGATCACCAGTTGGTCGCGGTCAAGTTCCGCGGAGCGAGTCTCCGCGGAGGAAATGCCGGTGCGCAGCTCGGTTGCCTGATCGCTGAGCGAGGTGGTGATATCGTTCAGTTCCGCCTGACGCCCGGTGAGCTTGTGGTACTCCGCCAGCGAGTAGGTGGCGCGTTTCTCGCGGAGTTGCTTGTCGTACTCCTGGAAGTTGCGGGCCTTGCCGGCCTGGTACTTGATGCTGCGGAGGCGTTTTTCGACCTCCTCGACGATGTCCTCCACGCGGAGCAGGTTCTGCTCGACGCGCTCGCACTTGCGTTCGGCTTCCTTTTTACGGGCCTTGTACCGGCTGATGCCGGCTGCTTCCTCGAAGATGGCCCGGCGTTCAGAGGGGTTGCTCTGCAGCAGCAAGGCCACCTGGCCCTGCTCGATGATCGAATAGCCACCGATGCCGATGCCCGTGTCCATGAACAGCTCGCGGATGTCCTTGAGCCGCACGGCTTCGTTGTTGATGAGGTATTCGCTCTCGCCGGAGCGGTACAGGCGTCTGGTGATGCAGACCTCGTCGGCGTCGAAGCCCAGCTTGCGGTCGCCATTGTCGAACATGAGGTCGACCTGGGACATGCCGGCGGGCTTGCGGGTCCCCGAGCCGTTGAAGATCACGTCCTGCATCTGCTTGCCGCGGAGGCTCTTGGCGGACTGGTCGCCCAGGACCCACTTGATGGCGTCCACGACGTTGCTCTTGCCGCAGCCGTTGGGTCCGACAATGCCGGTGACGCCCGGCTTGAAGTCGAACTCGGTTTTGTCGGCAAAACTCTTAAAACCGAGGCAGGTTAGACGCTTGAGGTACATAGTCTGTGTGGACCTCCGTGTCCCTGATGCAGAAAGTACGCGTCCAGCGGCCTTGCCGAACAGGCGTCTGACGCCGGTCTGCTAAACGCGCACTGGGGATTGCCCGCTTTCCGGGGCCCCCGACGGATGCTTCCTATCCCGTTACCAATGGTCCTAATTTAACCACAAGGGCCGCCCGTGCCAAGGGTTATCCACAAGTTTTCCACAATATTTGTGATGGCTCAAGGTATCGCACAATCGGACCGAAGCGGTTATGATGTCGGCAGATACGATGCGTAAATCTGTGCCCAGAGTCACTCCGTCGGGGGCCTTTCCCGGACCATCAACAACGCCAGCTCGCCAGACGAAGAACCGTCTTGGTGGGTGGCCCCTCGTTTTTCTGCTGGCCGCGACTGTGGCGGGGCTGACCCTTGCGGTCCATTGGCCGGTCCTGGGAACCAAGGCCTTGAACTTCGACGACCAGATGTACCTCACCGAGAACTATCTGGTCCAGAACCCTGGCTGGCCGTCCGCACGACGCTTCCTGACCGAGGTGCTGGAGCCCTCGACCGTGAAGGGCTACTACCAGCCGCTGACCATGATCTCGCTCATGTTGGATTGTGCCCAGGGGGGAACGCCCTCGAACCTGCGGCCGTTCCACCGTACCAGCCTGCTGCTGCACGTGGTGAACACGGTGCTGGTGATCGTACTGCTCTACCAACTGTTCGGGCGGACGTGGATTGCCGCAGCAGTGGGCCTGCTGTTCGGCCTGCATCCGATGACGGTGGAGCCCTTGGCCTGGGTGGGGGACCGCAAGACGCTGCTCTCTGCGGTGTTTGCGCTGGGCAGTCTGATCGCATACGTGCGTTACGCACGACGACCCGGTTGGCGAAGCTGGCACGCGTATAGCCTGTCGGCGGTGGTGTTTGCGGCCGCGCTGTTGTCGAAGCCCACGGCGACATTGTTGCCGCTGGCCATGGTTCTGCTGGACTTTTGGCCGCTGGGACGCATTGGTGCGAGCCTATTGCCGGCAGAGGAGAGCCATCGCGTTTGCTTCGGGTCGGTGAAGATCGCCCTTGCACGTCTGATCCGGTTGTCGTTGGAGAAGCTGCCGTTTTTTGCTTTGGCCGGAGTATCAGCGGTCATCACCTGCATCTCGCAGGGACGCACGGCGGAGATCGCATACGCCTCGCATCGCACGCTCGGGCACATCGTGCTGGTGTTGTGCTACAACATTGTTTTCTATCCCGTGACCATGCTCTGGCCGGCAAACCTTACGTCGCACTATCCATATCCGCTGCCGATGACCCTGGCCAATCCGGTTCTGCTGGCCTCGGTGCTCGGCACGGTGGTTCTGCTCGTGCTGTTGGCGATTTCGCTGCGATGGACGCGTGCCTTGGCCACCGGCTGGTTGCTATTCTTCCTGCTGATTCTGCCCACCATGGGGGTGATTGGCTTCACCAACGTGCCCGCCTCGGACAAGTACGCCTACCTGCCGGTCATCGGCTTGTTGTGCGTGCTTGCGTGGGGGTTGGACCGGCTGTGGGCGAGGCTGAACTCTGGTGCGGACCAAGCGGTTCAAGAATCCAACTCGCGGGTGAAGGCTAAACGTGCCGAGAGAGAGCAGCGAAGGCACGTCGGCGTGGTCCAGCGGCGTCGGGCGACCTCTGTTGGGGCGATGGCGGTTGTCTTGCTCATGATCTGCGGCGGTGAGGCGGCGGTCACACGCAACTACCTGACCTGCTGGCGTACATCTGAAACGCTCTATGAGCACATGCTGACCCTGGCACCGAACTCTGCGAGCGTGCACGAAGGTCTGGCCGTCATATTTCTGCGGAGCGACAGGTCGCCGGAGGCAATGGAGCACTACAACCGCGCGATCCAGCTTGAGCCGGACTTTGCCGAGGCCTACATCGGGCGAGGCATGGTCGAGGCAGGGGTGGGCCACTTCTGTGAGGCAGTGAACGACTATCGCAAGGCGCTGCAGCTCAAGCCGAACAGCCCTGAAGCTCGTGCAAACCTGGGTACTGCTTTGGCTCAGTCTGGCTCGACCGATGAGGCCTGCCGCGAGTTCGAACTGGCCTTGGCGGCTCAGCCCGAGAACCCCACGATCCACTACAACTACGGCATCGTGTTGGCCATGAATCGCCGGTTCGAGCAGGCTCTGGATCAGTTCCGTACGGCTATCCGCACAAAGCCGCGGGATGCTAAGTGTCATTATAACGTCGGTCTGACCCTTGCCAATCTCGGCCGGTTCGAGGAAGCCATCGCCGCCTACACGCAGGCCCTGCAACTGGACCCCACCAATGTGGTGACGATGAACAACATCGGCAATGCCTACGCAGCCCAGAAGAAGTTCGACCAGGCCATCGGCTGGTACAAGCGCGCTTTGCAACTGCAGCCGCGTTACGCCCAGGCTCACAGCAACCTGGGCCTGGCTTTGATCGCCAGCAACCGTATCCCCGACGCGGTAACCCATTTCGAACAGGCCGCGGCCCTGGAGCCGGGCAACGTCCTCTCACAGCGACGCCTGAACGCGGCCCGCGGACTGCTGGCTCCGTCGGTCGCTGATGGCCAACAAGCGGTGCCTCGTCACCTGCTTTCTTTGCCGCATCTCGAGTTTCGAAACTGACCCCACCTGATTCCGAGCTTACGCATGCGATAACGCAGTGTGTGCGGGTTGACTGCAAGTCTTTTTGCTGCCCCGAACGGCCCTTCGATCCGTCCGTGAGTCTCCTGCAACGCCCGCACGATATGCTCGCGTGTGACCTGTTCGAGAGATCGAGTGGTTTCGCAATCTGCCGAGGTCCTCGGCTCTGCGGAAATACGCGATGGCGGAAGGCCGTCGTATTCAGCTCGTCTGCTCGCTTCGGCCATGACCGGGCCCGCCATAACAGGCGGCACCGCACCTAGTGCTTTGGCGACTTCCAACCTGGCGCCGTTGCCCAGCAGCGCTGCTCGATCGATCACCGTGCCGAGTTCGCGAACGTTGCCGGGCCATGCGTACTGGCGAAGAAGATGCAGATCTTCCGGCGTCGGCATGACCAGCGGCAGACCGAAGCGATTGGCTGCCTTCTCTGCGAAGTGACAAGCAAGGGTTGGAATATCCTCGGGGCGATCGCGAAGCGGGAGAATCGGAATGGGGAAGACGGCCAGCCGATACCAGAGATCTTCTCGAAAGCCTCCCTGGCCGACCAGCAACGCGAGATCGCGATGCGTCGCGGCCACAATGCGAACGTCCACGTAGATGGACTGCTTGCCGCCTATCCGTTCGACGTAGCCATCCTGCAGCACGCGAAGAAGACGCACCTGTGCCGCCAGAGGTAGCTCGCCGATTTCGTCGAGGAACAGCGTGCCCGTGTCGGCGCGTTCGAACCAGCCTTTGTGCGTATCGACTGCACCTGTGAAACTGCCGCGCTCGTGGCCGAAGAGCTGTGAGTCGATAAGTTCGGCCGGAATCGCTCCGCAGTTCACGCGGATGAAGGGCTTGTCCCTGCGGGGCGAGCGGGAATGAATGGCCCGAGCGATGACCTCCTTGCCAGTCCCGGTTTCACCCAGCAGGAGCACGGGAACGTCCGAAGCACAGACCACTTGGACACGCTCCATGACCTGCTTCAAGCCTGCATCCGCTCCGATCAAGACTTCCTGCAGTCGCTTGCTGCCCAGCCGCGAGAGAAGAGCCCGGCTTTCGGCCACTGCCGCCTCTCGCAAGGCAGCCATCTCGGGGTGGCGACGATCGTTTTCGAGAGAAATAGAGAAGGGCTCGAACTGTTC
>JBJKSL010000037.1:0-5314 GCA_046704145.1 Phycisphaerae bacterium | reverse complement strand
GGTGAATCCCGCGGTCGATCTGGTGCTCATTTACGATGGCAATAAGGCACGTCTGCCTTGGACCACCGAGCGGCTCAAGCCATACGTCTATCGCCAGGACGGCCAAAAGATTGAGTGGCTGTTCGACGGATTCCTTTTTCTCGATCGGTTGGGTGAGTCGGGTAGACGGCTCTCTCCCATCACAACCCAACCGGACGCGGTCAAAAGCGATTGGCAGGCCTTGCTCGACCACTACTTTCAAGACGGGCAGAGCATCTCGGCGTTGGACCAACAGCTGGGCTCACTGGAGGCTGCAGGGCACACGCCGAGGCGAAAACGCCAAGTGGTGATCGCATTGCCGACGCCGCTGACGGGCTCCAAGCCGACCGAGATCGTCATCACCTCCGACTGGGGCGAGCTGAACGGGAGGAAGCTGGACTTCCACAAGTCGAGCGACCGTTTGCAGGCAGCCGAATGGTACGTGGACGAGGTGCTGAAACGCTGGAACCAGAAGCACTATGCACACCTCGAACTCGCCGGGTTCTATTGGCTGTTCGAGCGTGCCTGGAAGGTGCACGACACTCCGATCATCGGGCAGTACGTTCGTTCGAAAGGCTCGCGTTTGTATTGGATCCCATCGTGGCCGCAAGGCAGGAAGAACTGGCAGGATTACGGATTCGATTTCGTCTACCAGCAGCCGAACTACTTCTTCCACCGCCAGCCGACTCCGGCCAGCCGGCTGGAAGAAGCCTGCCAACTCGCCGAGAGCTGCGGCACCACCATGGAGATGGAGTTCAATGCGGACATACTGACCAAGCCTGCTTTTCCAGGGTATTTCGACGAGTACCTCCAGGCCTACGCCAGACATCATGTCTGGGACGAAAAGCCGGTGGCCTACTACGAAGGCGGTGGCGCGTGGTACCACATGGCCCACAGCGAAGTCCCGGCGGTCAAACGTTGCTACAAGGCCCTGGGCGACATCATCGTCAAGCGGCAGGAGAAAGCCGACGCCGGATTTGTCTTCAGGCAAGATGCGACTGGTAGCAGCCACCGCGCACCTTAATGGGCGCCTATGTGCCGGAACATAAAATAGGCGGCCGCGACCATGCAAAGGCCTGCATACAGGAAATCGAGGCTCAGCCGCTGCTTCATATACACGACAGTGAAGGCGGCGAACACGCACATGGTGATGACTTCCTGCATGATCTTCAGTTGACCGAGGGTGTAGAAGTAGCTGCCCAGGCGGTTGGCCGGGACCTGCAGACAGTACTCGAAGAACGCGACGCCCCAGCTCACAAGCACGACGAATACGATAGGCTTCGAGCTAAAGTCCTTCAGATGTCCATACCAGGCGTAGGTCATGAATATATTGGACAGGACAAGCAAGATGGCGGGCAGTATCTTGAGCACGGCTGGGGACTCCAACGACCATGAGGAAATAAATGCGGGGAGTTATAGCCACTCGCGTCGGCGGGAGCAATGGGCGGGGACTCGCCGCGGGTCGTAGTCAGTTTCGACCAGTCAGTTTCCGACCACGTCGTGGCGGAGTTGCAGGAGTGTGGTCTTGGTCATCGCCTCGTGGACCGCCCGGAGTCTGCTGGCCTCCAGAGCCACCTCGGCGGTTTTACGTTGCTGGTTGGCAACGAGCAGCAGGGCTGAACCGATGATGAACAGCAGGGCCAAGACGGCTATCGCCAGCACAATCACCGAACCTCGTCTTCGCCGTCCGCCGAACAACATCAGGGCCTCCCTCTGGCGGCTTCCGTGGAATACTATTGACGGAAAAGTGACAGGTCGAGGAGTTTTCTGGAGGAAAGAACGCCGCTCGATGCAGGCTCAGCAGCCCCGGATGCGAAAAACGGCCATCTGGTTCAGTACCGCTTCAAAGGGGCCGCGGTTTCGGTGGTGCAGTTATTTAGCCATGAAAGCTTGACTCACATCTCGACTTGTGCAATGGCCTCGGATATACTAATGCCGGTTGGTTCGTTCGATTGAGGCGCGCACGAGACGCAGTTACATGTCTGAACCGCAAAGCCTGTATCGCAACTCCTACCATCCGGCCGGATTGGCGGCCACTTTCAGAATCGACCCATGAAAGAAAAATAAGGGGTCGAGTATATTGCCATCGACAGGAGAAGAACGATGGGCAAGAAGTTGTATGTCGGGAACCTCAGCTACGACGTTAGCAGTTCTGACCTGGAGAAACTGTTGGCGGAGTACGGGACTGTCCAGAGCGCCGAAGTAATTAGTGATCGGACGACTGGCCGGAGCAAGGGGTTCGGGTTTGTCGAGATGTCCTCGGACGAAGAGGCCCAGGCAGCTATTGCGGCCCTCAATGGCCAGCAGCACGGCGGTCGCGCTCTGACGGTGAACGAGGCACGGCCTCGCGAGCCGCGTCAGGGTGGCTTCGGCGGTGGCGGCGGCCGGAGCGGCGGCGGACGCGGCGGTGACCGTGGTGGTCGCGGCGGCGGTCGCGGTGGCTACGGTGGCGGTCGGGATCGCTACTAGCCTATTCGCCCACTGACGAAAACTAAAAACGGAGGCGACAGCGATGTGGCCTCCGTTTTTTTAAAGGATGAAGTTGGAAGGCGGAAGGATGAAGAGCTAGGCAATAAGCCTCCCGCTTCGAATCTGGATGCTTTCAAGCCGGAGGGGGCGTCGTCTTGCGCAGTTGGTCCAGCGTGGCGCGAAAGTCTTTGGGCAGGGGGGCTTCGAGTCGCACCACACGCCCGTCCTGAGGGTGGGCGAATGTCAGCACGTGAGCGTGCAGCGTCAGGCGACTGATTAGGGGCCGTTCCTCGTGGCGGGTACTTACGCGGTAGCCGGACTTCATCTGTGACAGGTAAAATGCGTCCGCCTCACCATAAAGAGGGTCGACCAGCAACGGCAGGCCGATGTGGGCCATGTGCACCCGGATCTGGTGTTGGCGTCCGGTCTGGGGATGGCAGCGGATCAACGCCGCCTCGCCGAAACGTTCGACGACCTCCCAATCGGTGTGCGAGCGTTTCCCTTTGTTGAGCTTGACCATCATCTGGCCGGTCACGCGCGGGTGGGGGGCCATGAGCACGTCGATCGCACCGCGGTCTTCAACCGGCTGGCCGCGCACGATGGCCAGGTATTCCTTGTGAACCTGTCGGTGTTCGAATTGGAGCTGCAGGGCGCGTTGGGCGTCCTTGTGCTTGGCCAGCAGCAGCACGCCGCTGGTCTGCCGGTCAAGCCGATGCACCAGCAGAAGAAATTCTTTCACTCCGGCCGCAGCCCCGATGACCTCGCGCAGCGAGATCCCGCCGTTGCGCCCCGGCACGGTCAGCAGTCCGGCCGGCTTATTGACGGCCAGAAGGTCGCTGTCTTCAAGGAGAATGTCGATACGTCGCCCCATCCGGCCGATTGTAACCGGCCGGCGGTTCCGTGACGAGCGTCGTAGCCGCATCCCCGCGCGTGGCGAGCTGCGGAGTATTCAGATCCCCGCGCGTGGCGAGCTGCGGAGTATTAAGATCCCCGAGCATGGAGAGCACCTGGGTTTATCCCAGCTCTTGAGCTGATACGACCTGCATGTCGCCCACGAATGCCAGCGGTCGGTTCTGCGCCGCAACGTATTGGTCTGCGCGTGCGATGGAGTCCTCGCCGCGCAGGTAGCGATCGCTCCCACGGGCTGTCCACCAGCGTCGAGTCTGTCCGTGGAGCTTACTCAGGGCGGCCTGCGCGGTTCCTTTCAGCACGCGGCGCACAGCGGAGCCGTCATCAGGGCAGTCGACAACCAGTACGTGGACATGGTTTGCCATGATTGCCGCGCGGAGGATGCGCCAGCCTCGTGCCTGAGCAGCAACCATTAGTGCAGTCGCCACGCATTGGGCGTCATCTTCTGTGAGAGTCACGGTTTCCCACTTCTGACGGAGGCGGGCAGCGTGCAGAGTGCTGGGGCTATTCCGGCAGTAGGGGGTATCTGGAGTATTCTGTTTGGCAGATCTGCCGGTTGGGGAAAGCGTGCCAGAGACGTAGCCGCGTGGATCGCCCGGCAGCCACGTGCCGTAGCAGGTCCAAGTGATGAACAGGGCAAAGGGGCGATTATCTGTCATGAGATGCTCCTCTGCAAGGAGAATCTACAGCCGTCGTATGCGCGGGGTCAAGCCCCGCGGCTCGAATATGCGCGGGGATAAACCCCGTGGGTCGAATATGCGCGGGGATAAACCCCGCGGCTCGGACATGCGCGGGGATGAACCCCGTGGGTCGTTAGGATTTCGATGACGCACGGACGGCGCGTTCGAAGGCCCAGCCGCGGATTTGGGCGACCTGCTCTTTCATGGTGCGTGAGAGCGGCACGATCTCCGTAAGGGCATCGTAAAGCTGCGTCTCGCCCAACGGCTGATTCTCTAATCGGGCGGCCGTAAGGGCGGAGACGACGAACTGTTCGATCTCCGCGCCGGTCCAGCCTTCGGTGCGGCTGGCGATCAGATCCAGGGGCAGGCCGTCCAGGCTGACCTCGCGGCGCTGTAGATGGATCTTGAGGATCTCCAGCCGCTCATCCTTGTCGGGCAGATCGATGAAGAAGACCTGATCGAAGCGGCCCTTGCGGATCATCTCGGCCGGCAGCAAGTCGATACGGTTGGCGGTGGCGGCGACGAACAGGCCGCTGGGCTTCTCCTGCATCCAGGTGAGGAAGTAGCCGAAGATGCGGTCGAGCACGCCGCTGCTGTCGCTGTTGGCGCGGTTGATGCCGTTCTCTATCTCGTCGAACCACACGACGGCGGGGGCGATCTCTTCCATGGTTCGGCAGGCTTCGGCGAACTGCCTTTCAGCGGCGCCGAGGCCACTGGCAAACACCTGCGACATATCCACGCGGTACAACGGCAGGCCGAAAACGTTCGCGATCACGCGAGCGGACAGGCTCTTACCGCAACCGGACACGCCCATCATCAGCACGCCCTTGGGCACGATCTCATGCGAGATGCTTTCTCGCGAGTAGAACAGGTCGCGTCGCTGCCGCAACCAGAGCTTGAGCACGTCGAGTCCGCCGAGTTGATCGATGTTAATGGTGTCGGGGACGTATTCCATCAGGCCCGTCTTGCGGACTAGCAGCCGCTTTTCTTCCTGGACGAAAGGCACGACCGACGGGTCGAGCTTGCTCGTGCGAGCCACGCCGAAGCACAGTGCGTGTCTGGCCTCATTGAAACTCAGGCCCTGCAGCGAGCGGCTTAGCACGTAGACGGTTTCCTGTGGAATAGCGCCGCCGCTCAGGCTCTTGCCTTCCTCCGTAACCAAGGTTTCCAACTCGGCCAGGTCGGGCATGGGCAGTTTGACGTAGGCGATCTCGCGTTCGATTTCGTCGGGGATGAAC
>JBJKSL010000036.1:0-11686 GCA_046704145.1 Phycisphaerae bacterium | reverse complement strand
GGCTCACGCGAGGGGGGTCGCTCTGGCCGTCTGGGCACGCGGATCGGCGGCGGCAAGCCACGCGCCATTATTGGCGCGGCTTGCGTTTTGGTTTTGAGTGGGCGCTGGTTGGCTTGGCTTTGGCCTTCTTGTGAGTTGTGCGACCGGCGCGCGGGGCACGTGCCTTGGTTGCAGCTTTACCGTCTTCGCTTGCCTGCGGCGTGACCGAGATTGTTTTTGGGCCTCCTGGCTTTCTCTTTGTCGCGGGTGCCTTTTGCTCCGCCGTTGCTTTGGACGGATCGGTCTGCCGGGCCGTGCCCGTCATCATGGTTATCCACGTCTCCAGGTTGTCGAGCTGAACGCGAGCCGTCGCTCGCATGGCCTCGCTGGTCAACCTTGCCGCTTCCTGCATCCAGTCGCTAACGAGTTCCTGTGGCTGCAGGATCATGTCGGGCTCATCTTTTGACGCCATGTGTAGACTCCGTGGTTCTGGACCGTACGCTCTTCAGGGAGCGAGCGCACACCATAGAGTCTATGGCCGGCCATCACGATCGAACCAGCAGGAAACATCCCGACCGCAATACTGCCGAAGCTTCGCCCCCATGGCCGGGCTCGCGGACAGGTTTTCGCCACGGCAGGGGGCTCGCGCGCAAAAAACCGCCGGACCAAACTGGCCCGGCGGCGATACAAGAAATGCGTTAATGCGTATCACAGGCCGTTCTGCGGAGTAATCGGCTTCGGTTTGTCCGCAGCGGTGATTGCCCGGTTCATGGCATTGATGAAGGCCAGAGCGCTGGCCTCGACAATGTCGGTCGAACGGCCTCGGCCGCGATAGGTCTGGCCGTTGGACACCAGTTCGAGATGCACCTCGCCCTGGGCGTCGCGGCCGCCGGTCACCGCTCGCAGGTCGTACTCTCGCAGGATGGCTTCCACGCCGGTAATGCGCATCATGCACGAGAAAGCCGCATCAATGGGGCCGTCGCCGGTGGCGGCATCTGTGATGTCCTCACCGGTCTGCAGGTTGCGCAGCTTGACCGTTGCGGTCGGCACTACGCCGGTGCCTGCGGTCGTCTGGAGAGAGACCAGTTCCCACGCCCGCGCAGTCGCACCTTCTTCGACGACCTGGCTGACCATGGCCTCGAGATCCTCGTCGAAGACCTCCTTCTTGCGGTCGGCCAGTGCCTTGAATTGCTCGAAGATGCGGTCGAGCCGCTGGTCGTCGAGGTCGTGGCCCAGTTGCTGCAGCCGATCGCGCAGGGCGTGTCGGCCGGAGTGCTTGCCCAACACCAACCGCGATGCAGGAATGCCCAGGTGCTCGGGATTCATGATCTCGTAGGTTTCGCGATGGGCCAGCACGCCATGCTGATGGATGCCCGCCTCGTGGGCAAAGGCATTCTCGCCGACGATGGCCTTGTTGCGCTGCACGTGAATGCCCGTCAACGTCGAAACCAGCCGGCTCACCGGATAGATACGCTTGGTGTTGATGCGCGTGCGGCACTTGTAGACGTCCGCCCGCGTCCGGATGGCCATGACCACTTCTTCGAGGCTGGCGTTGCCCGCACGTTCGCCCAGGCCGTTAATCGTGCACTCCACCTGGCGCGCACCGGCTTCCACGGCGGCCAGCGAGTTCGCCACTGCCAGGCCGAGATCGTTGTGGCAGTGCACGCTGATGACTGCCTGGTTGATGTTCTTCACGTTCTCTCGCAGATGGCGGATGATGTTTGTGAAGTGCACCGGTGTCGAATAGCCGACGGTGTCGGGGATGTTCACTGTGGTCGCGCCGGCTTCGATCACCGCCTGCACCACCTCGGTGAGGAAGGGCAGCTCGGTGCGCGAGGCGTCTTCCGGCGAGAACTCGACCTCGCAGAACGATTTGGCCAGCTTCACGCCCTCGACGCTGAGCTTGATGATCTCTTCCTCGGCCCGCTTGAGCTTGTACTGCCTATGGATGGCCGACGTCGCGCAGAACACGTGGATGCGCGGCTTGACCGCGTCCTTGACGGCTTCTGCCGCTCGCACGATGTCTTTCTCCGTACAGCGGGCCAGGCCGGCGACGCTGCAGTTCTTGATGATGCTGGAGATGGCACGCACGGCCTCGAAGTCGTCCGGCGAACTGATGGGGAAGCCGGCCTCGATGATGTCGACGTTCAGCAACTCGAGCTGGCGGGCAATCTCCAGCTTCTCCGCCATGTTCAGCGATGCGCCGGGGCTCTGCTCCCCGTCGCGCAGCGTGGTGTCGAAGATGCGGATCATTGGTTGATCGTTAACGCCCTCTTGCTCTGTTGCTGACATACGAACCTCCTAACAGTACCTCTGAGCTCGTAGCTCAAAAAAAAAGAGCCCCACGCTTGCTTGCGTAGGGCTCTTCGGTTTGCTGGTTTGTTACGAGTCCTCAGCCGACCGAAGTCCCTACGCGCACGCTAATAAGCAGCAGGCCCAAGCCTAGGGCCAGCCCACGTGCAGCCAACAGAGACAGGATCGACTCGTGACTCATCATGGAGGAATATATCGGCTGTTTGAGCGGGTGTCAACAGGACGGGGGTTCTGGATTCTGGACTCTCGACTTAGGATTGCTAAGCTCTTGTGGAATCCGGAGCCTGAAAGGGCCAGCGGAAAAGCAGTATGGAACCCTTGTCGCTGAGGAGTTTAGGATGGTTTCCCAGCCGTTGCATCCCGACAGTGCCGTTCTTTTCGTCGTCGACCTGCAGGAGCGGCTCTTGGCGGCGATCCACGAGTCGGCTGCCTGCGTAGAGGCTGCCCGCCGCATGATTGAGGTCGCCCGCATCCTGGGCCTCCCCATGCTGTGCACCGAGCAATACCCGGCCGGGCTTGGCCACACCTGCTCGACCGTGCGTCAGGCCCTCGGCGATTTGCCGGTTGTGGAGAAGACGCGTTTCAGCGGCTGCGTCGAGCCGATCGTGCAGAAGCTGCGCGAACTGGGCCGCTCGCAGGTTGTGGTCGTCGGCATCGAGGCCCACGTCTGCGTACAGGAGAGCGTGCTTGACCTTCTGCGCCTGGGTTACATGCCCTATGTATGCGCAGACGCGGTTGGCTCGCGGCGTGTCTTCGACCGCGACATCGCCCTGGATTGCATGCGGCAGGCCGGTGCCGTAATAACGACAACAGAGAGCGTCATCTTCGAGATGCTGGGCGAGGCCGGCACCGACGCGTTCAAGGCCGTGCTCAAGATCGTCAAGTAGCTACACCGTCTTGGCAATCGCGGCGGCCAGGTCTGCTGCACGGCGGCAGGCGGCCACGTCGTGCACGCGAACGCATTCGACACCCGCCAGTACGCACGCACTTACGGCAGCAATCGTGCCGGGCAATCGATCCGCCATCTCTCTTGCACCGGTCAACTCGGCGATGAAGCGCTTTCGCGAAGGTCCCACCAGAACGGGCACGCCCAGTTGCCGCAAAACACCCGCCTGCTTCAGCAGCGTCAGATTGTGCTTGACCGTTTTGCCGAAGCCGATGCCCGGGTCAACGATGATTCGATCGCGTGCAATGCCTGCCGCAACAGCCGCCTCGATCCGCTCGGCCAGGAACGCTTTCACTTCGGCTACCACGTCGTCGTAACGAGGGTCGTGCTGCATGTCGGCCGGAGTGCCCTGCATGTGCATCAGGATCACGCCGGCACCGCGGTCGGCGACGAGCTTGGCCATGTGTGGGTCGTCCCGCAGGGCGGATATGTCGTTAACCACGCTGGCACCTGCAGCCAGTGCCGCTTCCGCCACGTCCGCCAGCCGGGTGTCGATGGAGATGGCCGGCCCGTCGATGCCGAACCGCCGAGCCAACTCTGCGATGACCGGCTGCGTGCGTCGGATCTGCTCGTCGGCCGGTACCGCCAGGCTGCCTGGTCGCGTTGACTCGCCGCCTACGTCGATGAGGTCCGCGCCCTCTTCGGCCATGCGACAGCCGGTCTCGATCGCTACGGCGGGTGAGGCGAACTGCCCGCCGTCGCTGAACGAATCCGGCGTGACGTTCAACACGCCAAAAATGAAGGGGCCGGCTCCCGGTACCACTGGCAGACCTCGGAATCGCAAAGGTTCACGGGAACGCATAGCGCCACATTGTACGCACATACGGGCTCTCGTATACTGCGTTCAGCATTCTGGCAGGTCGATATTTTCAACACTTGGAATCGCCGCATGGGGCGCGTAACCGGGAAGCTTTTCATAGATGACGGGCATTGGATCCCGGCTCGATCCGGTCTGCTGCTGGCCGGAGCGCTCGCGATCATTGCCGGCCTGCGTTGTGCTGCGCCAGCGCCGCCCATGCCGATTGTTCCCGATCAGGCTTATTTTGTCGCCGCGTCGCGACCTTATTCGGATCAGGCCGCGTCGCCCGACGCTGGTCCGACGAGGCCCGTAACCATTCGCCTGGATGGTGTTGACCTGCTCTCGATTCGCTACGCTGCGCTTCTCGACGCACGGGGCGAGCCGACAGACTGCCAGATCGTATCTCGTTCGCCGGCTTCGCGACCGGCAGGGGGGCAGTCGATACTGCTCGACCTCGTGCCGGTAGACAGGAGCCTGCCGACCGTTCAGCTCGAACTGACCCAGACCGGCAATGAGGCCCGCCTGGACATCCTCTCGCCAGACAAACCGCCGCTGGTTCAGTTGGTGATCGACACGCTTTTTCCGATGATGCCGGTGTGCCTGGCGCCGCGCGAGCCCGACCGCATTCTGCATGCGGCACTCGGCCCCGTGTGCGGCGATTGGTTTGACGGGCTGTTCGACGCGGACCACGACTGGGCCGTCGGTATTGAGGGACGCGTCTTTTGTCAGGAGCTGCCTCACACGGTTCGCATGACGGTCGTGCCTGGCTACGCCGGCGGCAAAAATGAGCCACACCTGCTCAGCCTCCGGCTGGAGAAGGACTATCTAAAGAAGCATCATCGTCTTCGGGGCTATGCGCCCATCGGCCGTTATCGTCTGGAGCCGATGCCCGCCGCCTGGATGCCTTTCGATTCGTCCCCGCCGCCCACGGCTGATGAGGTCACCCGGAACACGGTGTGGATGGCCGTCAATCTGAAGCCTTACGGAGCAGCGTCAGTGCTTGTGCGGCAGTCTGGCAGCCTGATACACGCCTCTGCACGGCCGGGCGCTGCTCGCCAGGCTGGTACTGCCGCTGTCGGCGCGCGAGCAGAGGGGTTGAGTTTCCCCACTGCCTGGAAGCTGCTGCAGAGCACGGCGAGCGACATCGCCGCACGCTTCTGGAGTCTGGGCGTGATTGCAGAGGGTACCTCTTCGACGATTGTGGTTGGCGAGCCGCTCAGCCTCTCTCAGGCGACCTTGTTCGCGTCGCTTCTCGGTCTGAGCGGTCATAGTGCGATCGCTGGCGAGCGAATGTATCTGCTGGAGGATGAACGCGTTGATTTGCTCCGCCGCACGATTCCTGCCGCCCCCATTCGCACGGTCGATCTCTTTACGCACCGGGCCTGCCCACCGGTATGGGATCTCTCCGTCAATACAGACGCGGGTTCGTGGCACGTGTTGGGTCTGATGAACCTTTCCGATGAGCCACGGCTTGAATCGATCGAACTGGAGGACCTGCACCTGGGCGATGGTACCGAGCAATTCGCGGTCTACGACCTGTGGAATCGACGGCTGCTTCGTTGTGTGACGGATCGTTTTCAATTGTGGGTGCCTGCGACGGGCTGCCGCGTACTTGCGATAAGTCGGATTACGCCTGCCGAACCAACGCTTTTGGGTACAAGCCGACACCTCACCGGCGGGGGCACCGATTTGCATGATGTGCATTGGGATGTGAGGAGCCTTACGCTGACCGGTCGCAGTGACGTTGTGGAAAACGATCCCTATGAGCTTCCAATCTATCTGCCCGAGGGCGATGGCAGTGTCGAGTTGCTGCAGGTGCAATGCGCTGTGAGTTCGGGATCAGGGCTGCAGGCTGGAAGTGTGGGGCCTGTGGTCAGAACGCACCTGCGATCGGCCGACCAGGTTCGCACCATCGTGTTCGAGTCCGATCGCACCTGCAGTGTGGACTGGCAGATTCGCTTTGAACGCGTCAATCAACCCTTGCAGCCGCCACCCTTACCGCCGCAAAGTCTGAGCGTCAGGCAGAATACTCGCGGCGTGTACCTGAGCTGGTTCCAGCCGGACGAGCGTGCGGTCGCCTATCGCGTGTACCGCAACCAGCGGCTGCTGGACGAGGCGGAGCACTGCGACTACCAGGACAGCACGGCTTCCTATGACTCCTCCTTTCAGTATGCGGTTGCTGCCGTCGATGCCCACGGGAGTGAGTCAATGCTGTCGAGCAGTGTCACTTATCAGACCCCCAGGCCTGCCAGTGCCAATCTGACCCAGTTGGTCCCCCTGTCGGTTTCGCAGGACAGGTTGTCTCTTGGTCAGGACCGCAGCGCCACTGGTCAGCCCCTGCGCGTTGGTGGCCAGCGTATTTATCGCGGGCTTGGGACAGTGGCACCGTCTCGGGTAGTGTATTTTTTGGGGGCAGGCTACGACCTGTTCAGCGGCGTTGTGGGCATTGATGATTCGGCCGGTGGACGCGGTTCGGCGGTTTTCCGCGTGATTGCCGACGGTCAGACGCTGTTCACCAGCCCGGTGATGCGCGGCGGTCAGCCTCCGATCACCTTTGCTGTCCGGGTTCGAGGCAAACTTCGTCTGGAACTGGTTGCCAGCGATGCTGACGACGGCAGTGAGTTCGACTACGCCGATTGGGGTAACCCCTACTTGCGCGTATTCCGGGGCGAAATTCCGCCGGGCGATCGTAGTGCACGGCGCCCCGGTGTGCCGGCCAGTCAGAGTGAACATTGAATCGCCGCCGTCAGCGGTTATCATCGCGGGATACGTTCTAGTTTGTACGATCATGAAGGCTATGTGGTGACCAATTATGAGAGGATCCAGACCTGTGATTATTCTGTCGACGGTTCTAGCATTTGCTGCGTTTGCCGGCCTGCTGTCTGTAGCCGGTTGCAGCGGAGAATCCGGTTCCCGGTCGGCCGCGTCCGGTCATTCGGCCAAGCCTGGTCAGCCTGCCGCCGCCGATCAGGCGACGAGCAAGCCGGCCGCGGAGGCCCCGTCCCAGCCGGCAAGGCCGCAGGTGGTGATGGAGACTTCAATGGGCCGGATCGTGCTCGAACTCTTTCCGCAGCGAGCTCCGGAAACGGTGGCCAACTTCCTCAAGTACACCGACGAGAAGTTCTACGATGGTACTTTGTTCCATCGCGTAATGAAGGGCTTCATGATTCAGGGCGGGGGGTTCAATGCCGACGGCAGCCAACGTGAGCCGACGCATCCGCCTGTCCGCAACGAGTCTCGCCTGGGAGGCAGCAATGCCCGCGGCACTATCGCGATGGCGCGAACCTCGCTGCCGGATTCTGCGACCTGCCAGTTCTTTATCAACACCGTGGACAACAAGGGACTCGATTTCCCTTTGCGTGGCGGATACACCGTCTTCGGTCGCGTCATCGAAGGAATGGACGTAGTTGATCGCATTGCCGACGTCCAGGTTGCACAAAGCCCGATTTCCAATGCTCAGCCGCTCGAGAACGTGGTGATCGTCTCGGTTCGGCGTAAGTAGGCGACCTCGATTTGCGGTCCCGCGGCCTTGTCCCCCGCCATCGCTAAGTGGTGTGATGAGGGGCACGCACTTAGGGTGACGCTTTCTCGTTCCTGCACTCAGCGTGCGCTTCGGATGCTCGGCACGGTTACTGCCAAAAGGTGGTGAACGCTGGTTTGTGCCGCTACCATCCAATAGCCGTTATCTCCAGCGGGGGCCCCTGTTTGGCAAGCATCGTGGTGCGCGGACACGATGTGAGGGCTTACATGCGGGTGGTCCGTTGGCCGTCTCGACAAGGACACTCTGGGCGAATGGTCGCCTCCGCTGCTGTCTGGGAGGGTCGACATGAGCAGCCTGCACGCCGATGCGACTGTCGACAGTGTGACGCGAAGGGCGCTGCTCCTGGTTGAGGACTATGAGGACCTGGCCTGCACAATGCAGATGTACCTGGAGTCCCAAGGGTTCTCCGTGAAAGTGGCTGCAAGCATCGCCGAGGCGCTGCAGGTCTACGAGCACGATCAGATTTCACTCGTGTTGAGCGATCTCACCCTTCCGGATGGGTCGGGCCTGGATCTGCTGGGCCAACTTCGCTCGCGTGGATGCGTGCGGGCCATCGCCCTGAGCGGCTACGACAGCCGCGATTGCGTCCGCCGCTGCCTGCAAGCTGGCTTCGACGAGTACCTCGCCAAGCCGTTTGAAGAGCATCAGTTGATGGACGCCGTTCAACGTGTTCTCGGACCTTCAGAGGCCGATTGGGACCGATAATGCCGCATTGTTGTGGTGTACGCCGTTTTTTCCTACCTTCATAGTCATCAATCCCGCAAAGACTGGGCTCGTAAAGGTCGATGAATACACAGTCTTATGGCGGCTTATGTAATGTCCGCCGACTCGGATTGCGAGTGATCGTGGCCAGACAGCTTTCGAGGGTTCGATACGCATTCGCGTCCATTTGTGCGCGGCGGAGAATGCACAAGCCTGTTGGGTCAGTGCTTGGACCGCCGTAGCGGGCACGAGTTCATCTGTGATGTGAAACAGGAGTTGCAGTTGAGCCCAGACCAGGCATACGAGGCCTTACGAAACCATCCGGACCTACCGTCTCCGCGAGGAGTGGCCCTGCAGATCGTGCAACTCACGGGCGGCGGGCAGTGCAGTCTGAACGAGTTGGCTGAGGTTGTGCAGAAGGACCCTGCCATCGTCGGCCGCCTACTGCGTGTAGTGAACTCGTCCATCTATCCGCACGCTCGGCCCATCTTGACCACGACCGAAGCGATCAGCTACCTGGGCACGCGCATGGTTGGCTGTATCGCCTTGAGTTTCGCTCTTTTGACGGAGCGCACGACTTGCAAGAGTTTTGATTATCAGCAGTTCTGGTGCGACTGTCTGGCCCGTGCGGTCGCCGGCAGTCGAGTTTCGACTCAGCTACGTGTTTACGTTCCCGACGAGGTCTTTACCATCGCCTTGCTGTCGCAGATCGGCCGGCTGGCCTTGGCCACCGTTGCCCCCGACCGTTATGACAGGCTGCTTTCCACGGTCTCCCGCAGCAGGACCGGTCTGGCGGAACTCGAACGCGATGAATTCGGTATCGACCATAACGAGTTTACCTCTCGGTTGCTAGGGGATTGGGGTTTGTCAGAGGCGGCCTGTCATGTGGTGCGAACGCAGGATGCGGCAGCGTCTGCCAATTTCGACCTGAAACAGGAGCCCAACCGGTTGACGGCAATCATCGCCTTGGCGGGCCTGATCTCCGAGCAGATATGCAAGCCGGTCGAGCACGCCCCTGGTCTGGGCGTCATCGCCGCGCGGTCCGTGCGGCTCGGCCTGCGACCGGACACCGTGGTCGAAATCATTGCCTCCATGATTCCTCAGTGGAAAGAGATGCTGGAACTGTTCGAGGTGCGGCAGTTCTCCGACGAGCAGGTTAACGCCCTCTATGCGGAAGCGGACGCACTGCGGGAGCAACTCGAGAACTGGAAATCGCAGTCACGCAACGCCTCCTGACAGACACTCCAAGAAAAGGCAAAGGGGCATGCTCACTTAAGGTGGGCATGCCCCTTTTGCATGGTTTATGCGGTCTCGCCTTGTCCGCTACTTGCCGGGCGTGGCGGCGATTTGCTCAGCCGGCTGCTGCCATGGCATGCCTGATTCCAGGCGAATACGCATGATCGCCAGGGCTGTATCCAGCTGGGGATCGCGAGACGGGAACTCGTTATCATCCTTGCGCGGCGGGTCGAGTTTGCTCTCGTCTACCTCGTTCTTGTCGACTTCGGCGGGCTTGGACTCTGCCTTGGTCGACGAGCCTTGTTCGTCGTTGTCAGCGGGTTTGGTGCTTGTGTAACTGGTGACCGCGGTCAGCTCTTCGTCGGTCAGCTTGGCTTGGCCCTTACCCTTGAGGATGTCCTTCTTGAGTCGCAACTCGTTCATGCGGACATACTCCTTGGGAACCAGCCGCACCTGTACGTCGGGATCGACGCCCCAAGTGGTCGAGGTCTCCTCGCGATGCAGACAGCGACCGTTGGGCAGGTAGTAGTGAGCAGTGGTCAGCTTCAGGAAGGCCATGGTGCTGCGATTGAGCGGCAGCACCTGTTGCACGCTGCCCTTGCCGAAGCTGCGTTCGCCCAGGATCAGAGCTCGGTGATAGACCTGCAGAGCGCCGCTGACGATTTCAGAGGCACTGGCCGTGGTTCCATCGACCAGGATGATCAAGGGGAAGTCGCCGAACTTGCTGTCATCCGTGGATGACTTCGACCATGTCTGGCCATCTCGATCCTTGGTTGAGACGATCTTCTTATTGCCGTCGAGGAACATGTCAGACACGTCCACGGCAGCCTTCAGCGGCCCGCCGGGGTTGCCTCGCAGATCGAAGATCAAGCCGCGCATGTGCTGCTTGTTCACCAAATCGGGGACGATCTGCTTCAGCTCGTCGATGGTTCCGTCGGTGAAGTTGGTCATGCGAAGGTACGCGATCTTCTCGTTCGAGTCGATCATGTAATTCCACTGGCCGCTGTCGGTACGTTCGTATCCCTTAATGGTGAAGATGGTGATATCCTGCCGTTCGAGCTTGAGTTTGAACGGCTTGTCCACCCCCGCACGAGTCATGGTGAGCGTTACCGTCGTGCCGGGCGGCCCGGTGATGCGGCGTACGGCTTCGTTGATCGTGATCTTCTCGGTGGGCTCGCCGTTGATCTCCGTGATCATGTCGCCCGGCTGAACGCCCTTGCGGTATGCCGGCGTGTCATCGAGGGGGGAGACCACGCGGATCGGCTCGCCCGGGTCCTTGCGAATCTGAATGCCCACGCCGCTGAAATGCCCCTGCGTGTGCTTGTTGAACTCCATAATGTCCGCCGGCCAGAGCATGTCGCTGAAAGGGTCCAACGGCTGCAGGGCTCCATGCACGAACTCGTGGATGACCACGTTTTTCGGCAGGAGATCGATCACATCGTTGATCTGCAGAACGCGATCGAACAGATCGATGAGCGACTCGGCATCCATGTGATCCGCACGGTTGACCTGCTGCAGTCTCACCTCCAGGCGGTCGCAGAATTCCTCGGTCTTATCCTTGTCCTTAAGAGCGGGGAATACCTCCTGCAGCTTCTTCGTGTGGGCCATGCGCAGCACCTGCTGCAGGGCCTCGGTCGCCGCTTCCTTGAAGGACGGCTTGGTCAGGTAGTTTTCTTCAATCTTGCGGAAGGCGTCGGTGGCCATGGTCGGAAAGATGTTCTTGACCGAGGCCTTCCAATCCGAATCGGGCGAGTACAGCAGTTCCAGCCGCACGTGTTCCTGGCATCGCTGCAGGTCGTGGTGATACTCTCTCTCGGTGGGCAGCATGTCTGCCAGAGGCCCGTAGATGCGGGCTGCCTCCAGGTACTGCTGGTCCTTCTCGTAGTCAGCGGCGGCCTGCTTGGCGTGCTCCACTGCCTTGAGGAACCAAGGCTCCTTGGTGACTGCATCACGATCCGCAGACGAGTTGTACGCCCGGGCACAATCCAGATTGGCCAGCCGCCACCAGCCGAGGCGACCGTCCTTCTCTGCCCCCTGCATGTCTTGCTTGACCCAGCCGACGTACTTGTCGTAGTCCTTCTCCGCCTGTTCGTGGCGGGTGACCTGGGTTTTGCTGAGATCGTGCAACCACTTGTCGATCTTGTCGACGCGCTGATCCTTGATGCCGGCG